>CAZJHA010000030.1:0-15087 GCA_964545755.1 uncultured Halobacteriales archaeon
CGACCGACCTGACGCGCGCGACGCCGCTGCACGACGTGCTCTCCCATCTCGTCTTCGCGGCTCACGGCGACGACGTGGCGTTCACGATGGTCGACGGCACCGTGCTCTATGAGGACGGCGAGTTCACCCACGTCGACGCGGCGGCCATCCGCCGGGAGGCACGGCACGTGGACCTCGACATCGACGCACTCGCCGCCGAAGCACCGTGACCACCGCAGTCGACACCGTGGTTCGCGGCACGCTGGTGAACGTTCATACAGGGAGACTCGACGACGGCGCGGTCGCAATCGACGACGGCGAGATCGTCGCGCTCGCCGAGCGCCCGGCCGACCGAGAGATCGAGACCGGGTACGTCGCGCCCGGACTGATCGACGCCCACATGCACGTCGAATCCTCGATGGTCACGCTGGCCCACTACGGCGCGGCGGTCGTGCCACGCGGCGTGACGAGCGTGGTCTGGGACCCACACGAAATCGCGAACGTCTGCGGCGTGGCGGGCGTCCGCGCCGCCATCGACGACGCCGAGCAGACGCCGCTCAAAGCCCGCTTCACCGTTCCGTCGAGCGTTCCCGCGTCAAATCTGCAAGACACCGGCGCGAGCCTCGACGCCGACGCCGTGGCGGACTTACTCGACGCACCCCGAACCGTGGCGCTCGGTGAGGTCATGAACGTCCCCGGCGTCGTCGCCGGCGATGAGACTGTGCACGCCAAAATCGACGCCGCCCGCGAGCGCGGACTCCCGGTCGACGGCCACATGCCACAGGTCCGAGGTGCCGACCTCCACGAGGCGGCGCGCTATCTCGACAACGACCACGAGAGCATCACGCTCGACGAAGCGCGCGCGAAGGCCGATGTCGGTCTGCGGGTCTACCTCCGCGAGGGGTCTGCGAGCAAGAACCTGCTCGACCTGCTCGACCTCATCGAGGCGGTCGACGACCGGTGGCTCGGTCTCTGCACCGACGACCGTGACGTAACCGACCTCGTCGACCATGGAGGGGTCGATTTCGCCGTCGCCACGGCAATCGACGCAGGCATCGATCCCGTTACCGCGGTCCGGATGGCGACGATCAACGTCGCCGAGAGCTACGACCTCCCGTTCGGCCGGCTCAGCCCCGGATCGCCCGCCGACCTCGTCCTCCTCGACGAACTCGATCCGTGGACCCCCACAGACGTGATGATCGACGGCGTGCTCGACCCGACCACCGACCGCCCGGAGCCGCCCTCTTCGACTGTGCCGACCGACACCGTCTCGTTCGAGCGAGTCGATGGGGGCGACCTCGCCATCGAAGCGCCGGACGGAGACGGAGCGGTCGCGGTACGGGCCATCGACGCCGTCGGCGGTCTCCAGACCGCACGGATGGAGACCGGCGTTCCTCGGTCGACGGGCGTGCTCCAGCCCGATACGGACGACGACGTCCTCTCGCTGGCCGTCATCGAGCGCCACGGCGGAAATGGGGGTATCGGTCGCGGGTTCGTCCACGGTCTCGGACTCGACCGCGGCGCGGTCGGGAGCACCGTCGCTCACGACGCGCACAACGTCGTCGTCGCGGGCGCGTCCCACGACGCGATGGCGACGGTCGCGAACCACCTCCGCGAGATCGGCGGCGGTGTCGCCGTCTACGACCCGGCGGTCACGGGGGTAGATGGCCTGACCGCGCTCGCGCTCCCGGTGGCCGGGCTGATGTCCGACGAGCCACTCTCCACCGTCGCCGAGGAGTTCGCTGCGGTCGCCGAGGCGGCTCGGACGGTCGGTCTCGACCACGACGGCGGACTGATGGAGTTGTCGTTCCTCTCGCTCGAAGTGATTCCCGAGCTGCGACTCACCAACAACGGGCTCGTCGACGTCGCGACGATGGAGTACGTCGATACCGTCGTCGAGTGACTTCAGACGATACCCTGGAGCGTGCCGCTGGTACGGATGGCGAAGTAGACGACGAACGCCAACGCGAGCAGCCACTGGCCGACGCTGATGTCGTCGTACTCGCCGACTGCGGCCTTGATGAGCGGATAGGAGACGATGCCGGCGGCGATGCCGTACGCAATCGAGTACGTCAGCGGCATGATAATCACGGTGAGTCCGGCGGGGATTGCATGTGTGATGGTGTCCCATTCGACCGCGACGACGTTTCTGAGCATCAGGAGGGCGACGATGACCAGCGCGATGTGGGAGGCGTACAGCGGGACCACGGCCGCGAGCGGCACGACCACGAGCGTCGCGAGGAACAGTATCGCGACGACGAGCGCGGTCATCCCCGTCCGGCCACCCTCCTCGACGCCCGTTGCCGACTCGACGAAGGTGGTGACCGTCGAGGTCCCGACGATGCCGCCGACGGTCGTCCCGATTGCGTCGGCCATCAGTGGCTTGTCGATGTCCGGCAAGTTGTTGTTCTCATCGAGAAAGCCGCCGGCCTGACCAACGCCGACTAGCGTCCCCGCCGTATCGAAGAAATCGACGAAGAAGAAGGTGAACACCACCAGCGAGAACGCGAACGCATCGACGTTCGCGAACCCATCGAGGAACGCGCCGAACAGCGGCGTGATGTCGTACTGGGCGCTCGGCAGGCTCGCCGGAAAGAGGACGCCCGACGCGACGACGCCGAGGACGGTCGCCAGCCAGCCGGCGGCCGTCGTGAGGAGAATGCCGATGACGATGGAGCCTTTGACCCCGCGGGCGTACAGCGCGGCCGTCAGGAAGAACCCGACCACGGCGAGCAGCGCCGCCGGGTCGGAGGCGACGTTGCCGAGAGTGAGCAGCGTCGCGGGGTCGTCGACCACGACACCCATCTCCTGAAGCCCGATGATTCCCAAAAAGAGGCCGATTCCGGTGCCGACCGAGAGCTTCACCGGCTCGGGAAACAGTCTGATGACGTACTTGCGGGCCCCGACCACCGTGAGCGCGATGAACAGCACGCCCTCGGTGAAGACGGCCGCAAGCGCCGTCTGCCACGGGATGCCGAGCGTGCCGATGACGGTGAACGCCATGAAGGCGTTGAGTCCCAGCCCGGGCGCTTGGGCGAACGGGCGGTTGGCATACAGCGCCATGACGAGGATTGCGATGGCTGCCGAGATGATCGTCGTGACCGCGAGCATCTGCTGGACCTCGCCAGCGGTGTATCCTTCGATCATGATGCCGGGCTTGCCGTTCTCGCCCGAGATGCCGGCGAGTATCGAGGGGTTGACCACCACGATGTACGACATCGCGAGGAACGTCGTGACCCCCGCGACGACCTCGGTCCGGAGGTCGGTGTCGTGCTCGGCGAACCCGAAGTAGTTCGCGAGCGCCGACGTGCCTGTCCCGCTCCCCCCGTCGTCGCCCGTCGATTGCTTGTTATCACCTGCCATACTGTTTCCCCATACAATCGGCCCGCTTAATTGTTGGGGTCGCTCGTGGACAATACTATCACATCATTGAATGATACGGACAGCCTTGCAGTCATCGACTATACCGCGCCTATATCGGACATTTAATCATGATAGTGGACACTGTTTCCCCGGTTCTTTTGAATCATAAAGGTACGGGCACAACGATTATGTGTATCGAAACCACACCACTGTCAGACGTCCTCACGAGGGGATACCGCCGAAACGGCGGCACAAACGGCATAAACGACCATGACAGTAGAAATCGACCTCACGCTCAACGGCGAGGAACGGACCTTCGAGGCCGAGCGCTCGGATTCGCTGCTCGACGTCCTCAGGAAGAACGGCTACACCGGCGCGAAGCGCGGCTGTGATACGGGTAACTGCGGGTTCTGTACCGTCACGGTCGACGGCGAGTCGGCGATGTCCTGCATCAAGCCGGTCGGGACCATCGACGGCGCGACCGTCGAGACCATCGAGAGCCTCGGCACACAAGAGGACCTCCACCCGGTGCAGTCGGCGTTCGTCGACAACGCCGCCCTCCAGTGTGGCTTCTGCATCCCCGGTATGATCATGCGCTCGCGGAACTTCCTCGCGGACAACCCCGACCCCGACAGGGAGGAGATTCGCACGGCGCTTGGCGACAACCTCTGTCGCTGTACCGGTTACGAGAAGATACTCGACGCCGTCGAGGACGCGGCCGAGCGGATGGACGGCGACGCCGCGGTCGCCGCCGACGGCGGTCGGCCGGTCGATGGCTCGCGTTCGGGCTGTGACTGCGAGGTGAACGATGAGTAAGCCGGACGACGCCGGCAGCAGCGAGCGCCAGCACGCTGCCGCGGCCGAGCACGAACACCCGATGGAGGTCGAGGAAGCGCCGAACAACCGCAAGCCGGCGAACGAACGCCAGACGATCTCCGAGCGCGCAGAGAAGGACGACGCGCGCAAGATCGTCACCGGTGAATCGAAGTACACCGCCGACTACGCGCGGAACTTCCCGGACCTCGCCGAGGCATCGGTCCTGCGCTCGGAGATCGCCCACGGCCGCGTGACCGACATCGACACGAGCGATGCCGAGGAGATGGACGGTGTGTATGCCGTCATCACGCCCGATTCCGAGGAGGTCCCCGACAGACCGTACACCTCCGCCGGCCAGTCCTATCCCGAGCCGAGTCCGTGGGACCTGCACGTGCTTCGAAAGAAAGTGCACTACGTCGGCGACCCGATAGCCGCCGTCGCCGCCGTCGACGCCGACACCGCCGACCGGGCGACGCGGGCCATCGACGTCAGCTACGAAGAAGAGGAAGCGGTCTTCGACACCGCGGCGGCGACCGACCCCGACGCACCGCAGATTCACGACCCCGACGACATCGAGAACCATCAGCCCGGCGCGGACTACGAGCGCAACATCGAATCACACATCGAGGGCGAAATCGGCGACGTCGACGCGGCGTTCGAGGCAGCGGCCGACAGCGACGACCGGGTCGTGACCGAGACCGAGTGGGAACTGCCCTATCAGTCACACTGCGTGCCCGAACCGCACGCGACCATCGCCCACCGCGACGAGGACGACCGCTATCACCTCATCACGAGCACGCAGGTGCCCTACCACACGCGCCGGCAGCTCGCGCATCTGTTCGACGTACCGATCAGGGATATTCGAGTGAGCAAACCCCGCATCGGGGCCGGCTTCGGCGCCAAACAGTCGATGCTCATCGAGCCGATCACGGTCGCGCTGATGGAGGCCGCCGGCCGCCCGGTAAAACTCGAAACGACCCGTCGCGAGCAGTTCTACGCGCTGCGCTCGCGCCGGCCCGCACGTGTGCGCATGCGCAGCATCGTTACCGACGAGGGCGACATCGAGGCGCTCGACATGTCGGCGGTGACGAACTCCGGGGCGTACGGGCCACACGGGATGACGGTCGGGAGTTCGGTCGGGTCGAAGCCGCTGCCGCTGTACACGCATGCGCCGAACATCCGCTTCGCGGCGACGGCGGTCCACACGAACCTCCCTGTTGCGGGCGCGATTCGCGGCTACGGCGCGCCACAGGGCCATTTCGCGCTCGAAGGCCACATCGACGAGGTCGCCCACGAACTGGGGATGGGTCCTCTCGAACTGCGCTCGCGCAACCGCATCGAGGAGGGCGACATCGACACGGCCTCGGGGGTGCTCTCGGGCGGCGAGCACACCCGCCGGATTCGCTCGTGCGGTCTCGACGAGTGTATCGCCCGTGGGAAGGCGGCCATCGGCTGGGACGAGATCGAACAGCCCGATGAGGAGCATCGCCACCGTGCCTGTGGCGTCGCGCTCACCGCACAGAAAAGCGGCGTCGCCGGCGACGAACTCGGCGGGGCACACATCAAGATGAACGAGGACGGTTCCTTTATTCTTCAGACCGGTGCCGTCGACATCGGTCCCGGCGCGGACACCGCGATGGCCCAGATCGCCGCCGAGGTGCTCGGTGCCGCCCCCGAGGACGTGCTCGTCCAGCCCTCGGACACGGACGTCTCGCCGTTCGACTACGGTGCCTACGCCTCCTCGACGACGTACGTCACCGGGCAGGCCGTCAAGAAAGCCGCCGAGAAGGCGCGCACACAGTTGGTGGAGTTCGCCGCGAAACTGCTCGACGAGCCCGCGGAGACGCTCGAAACGCGCGATGGAGCGGTCTACGCCGAGCGCACCGGCGAGTCGGTCACGCTGGAGGAGGTCGGCTACGAGTCGATCTACGGCGACGACAAGCGCGCGCAGGTGATGGGCGAGGCCAGCCACAGCACCGACGAATCGCCACCGCCCTTTGGCGCACAGTTCGTCGATGTGACCGTCGACGAGCGCACCGGCGAGTTCGAGATACACGACCTCGTCTACGCCGTCGACTGCGGCGTGGCCATCAATCCGGACCTCGTCGAGGGCCAGATCGAGGGCGCGCTGCACATGAGCTACGAACTCGCCGTCTCTTCGGGTCTCTCCTTCGACGAGGACGGCACGCCAGAGACCCTCGGCTTCCGGGACTACGGGATGCCGACGGCCGACGACCAACCGCCGCTGGAGTCGATTATCGTCGAGACCCACGAGCCGACGGGACCGTTCGGCGCGAAGTCCGTCGCCGAAATCCCGGTCAACGGCGTGCCGCCGGCGCTGAGCAACGCCATCCGCGAGGCCGTCGGCGTCCGCGTCGGCGACCTACCGATAACCGCCGAGAAGATCGAAGCGAAACTCGACGCGGCGGACGAGGCCGCCGACTGATATCGCCCGTCTCTCCGTCCCTCGTTTCGTTCGATGGCGACCGCGACCATCGGACAGTAGTCCCGACGGCGTCCACACCGGCTGCCGCCGATAACTGTGGTTCAGCGAATCCGCAGCGATTCGCTTGCGGGGTCCATCTCGACCTTGCCCCCGATGGGGAGCGGACACGTCGGATACGTGTGGCCGAACTCGCAATCGAAGACGACGGGCGCGTCCGGGTTGTAGGACTCGAAGACATCGGTGATGGCGTCGCGCTGGCGCTCTCGATACCGCGCTCGCCATTCGGGCGGGTTGTCCTCGGCGTGTGAGCGTGCGGCGGCGCGCCCGACGAGAACGCCGTCGAACCGTTCGAGGAGACCGCGCTCGCCGAGCGCCCGGAGGTTCGCACCGACGACGGCCGGGTCGGGAATCAGTTCGCTCGTCTCGATGGCGAGGACAGCGCCGTCGAGTGCATCGAGGTCGGGCAGGTAGCGGTCGGCGAGGAACTGCTCGACGAGGACTTCATAGCAGCCGCCCCAGATTCGACCCGAAACGGTCCCGTCGCCGCCACGCCAGGGACGACCATCGGCGGGTTCGATGTCGCGCGTGGTGTCGACCGAGTCGGGATTTTCCCAGTCCCCAGACTCGTCGGTGAACACCTCGGCCTCTTCCCACTCGCCGATGGAGTCATCGAAGAGCGCGCGACCGAGGTACTCCTCGGTGTAGTCGAACAGCTCGCCGTCCATCGCGTATTCGAGCAGCGTCGAGCCGCCGTAGTACGAGACGATGCCCAGATTCCAGAGGAACAGGGCCAGATGCGTGTTGTCCGAGTAGCCGTAGAACCGCGTCGGGTGCTCGCGGAGGACGTCGCCGTCGAGGTGCGGGAGTACCGTGAGCTGGTCGTGGCCACCGATGTTGGCGATTACGGCCGCAATGTCAGGGTCACGGAAGGCGTCCATGACGTCCTCGGCACGCGCTTCGGGGTTGTCAGCGAGCCACTCCGGGTCGGCGGTCGCGGTCGGGTACTCGACCGGTTCGAGGTCGAAGGTCTCGCGCATCCGTTCGAGACCGAGTTCGTGGACGAACCGGGCGGATGCGGGAGCGTTCGATGCCGGCGCGACCACGGCGACCTGATCGCCGGGTTCGACGGCCGGCGGAGTGATGAACTCAACCACGAGCGATACTCCGTCGAGGTGTTTGATAGTCCTTATCGCAGCGAGCGTACGTTTTCGTCGACATCACCGATGCCCTCCCGATGGCCGTATCGGGGCAGTCGTCTGATATAGAGGAACACGCCGGCGAACGCACCAATCGAGACCGCGCCGGGGGCGTCGGTAATGACGCCACGGCCACCGACGGAGAGCGCGGCGACGAACACGACGCCAGTGAGCACCCGCAATGCCGAGAAGAACGCCCGTCGAACCCTGATGGCACCCGCCTGTTCGTCGTGATAGCGCTCGCTCTGGGCGGCGACCGCTCGCGCTCGAAGCCGCCGTGTTCGTCCGCCGATGGCATGTCAGCAGGCATCGAGACGGAAGTATCCGCTCGTTCATCGGAGTCGCCCCTATCGGTCGCCCTGCACGACCGGTTCGATGCGGTCGGCCGGCGTGGCGAGCGAGACGTCATCGAGACCGGCAACGGCATCGTGGAAACACGTCCGGTAGCTTTCGGGACCAGCGTACTCGCCGAACGCGCCGTCGGCAGCCGCCTCACCGGCCAGTCCGAACGCGAGCGTGCCGGCGAGCGCCGCTTGCTCGTCGTCGAATACGGCCGTGAACACCGCGAGCGTCATCCCGAGCATGCAGCCGGTGCCGACGACCGCGCCCAGCATCTCGTCGCCGCTATGCACCTCGAACGCCGTGTCGTCGGTCGCAACGATATCGACAGCGCCGGAAGCGACGACGACGCTGTCGGTTGCGCGCGCACAGGTGATGACCGTCTCGGCGATGTCTCTATACTCGCCGACCGATTCGACGCCGCGAACGGTCGCGTCCGCACCCGCGAGTGCCGAGATTTCGCCGTAGTTCCCGCTGACGATACTCACATCGATATCGGTGGTCAGGCGCTCGGCAACGCGGTTGCGGGTCGATGTCGAGCCGACGCCCACCGGGTCGACCACGACGGGCGTTCCGGTCTCGTTGGCGGCCTCGCCGCCGGCCACCATTGCGCTCTCGCCGCGCTCGCTCACCGTCCCGATGTTGAGCAGGCAGGCGTCCGCGGCCGCGACCATCTCGCCGACCTCGCGTTCGTCGTCGGACATCACGGGCAGCCCGCCCCAGTGGAGGGCGATGTTCGCCACGTCGTTGACGGTCACGTCGTTGGTGAGCGCGTTCACGAGGGGTTCGGCGTCGGCGACCGCAGCCAACGTATCGGTGGGGTCGAGTCCGTCGAGCGCGCTCATTGGGCGACCTCCTCGATGCTCGCGGCGAGCCGTCGCGTCGCCATCTCCGGGTCGGCGGCGGCGGTGATGGCGGAGATGACCGCGACGCCGTCCGCCCCGGCGGCGACGACCTCGCCGGCGTTGTCGGGTGTGATGCCGCCGATGCCGACGATGGGGATGTCGACGGCGTCGGCGACCTCGGCAACCGTTTCGACGCCGACTGCGGATTCGTCCGGCGAGACGTCCTTCGAGGTGGTGGCGAAGACCGCACCGACGCCCAGATAGTCCGCCCCGGCGCGCTCGGCGGCCCGTGCCCCCGCGACCGTCGAGACCGAGCGACCGATACACCCTTCCGGGCCGAGCAGTTCGCGAGCAGCGGCGATAGGGAGGTCGTCGTCACCCAGATGAACCCCGTCGGCGTCGACGGCGACCGCGAGGTCGACCCGGTCGTTGACGATGAAGGTGACGCCGGCCGCCCGCGTCCGCTCGCGGAGGTCCGTCGCGAGGTCGTAGCGCTCGCGGACGCTCGTGTGCTTTTCGCGCAGTTGGACGGTCTCCACCCCGGCGTCGATGGCACTCGCCACGACTGCCGCCGTCGAACGGCCGCGCGAGTGACTCGCCTGCGTCACGAGGTACGTACCGGGGATATTCATGAGTGGTATACTGGGGAGGGCGGCTCGCGTGAAATGTGTGTCGATGGACCGCCGTGTGCGCCGACGACGGGCGCGAGCCGGCCACCGCGACACCGGGTCGAAGGGACCGAGTCCGTCCGAACACGGGGAGCTGTCCGTGGCCGGTTAGCCGTATCGCTCGGCATGCGTTGGACAGAATTCGGGGTCGCGGAGCTGGGCGGCGACGAGGTCCGGTTGTCGGTGGGCGTTGTGGAGCCGACAGTGCTCGTGTTCGCAGAAGGCCGTTCCCGTGGCGAGATAGTCGACGGCCTGCAACAAACACGTAGCCGTCGAGCGCGTCGGTCGTCCGTGGGTCGTTCTCGACGAGAAACTCGCCGTCGATCTGACTTTCGAGCACCTCCCGCGGCGGCGCGTCGCCCGAGAGCAGGGCGTGGCGCTGCTGTGCTTTGTAATACGCTTCGGGTTTCGCGGGAGCCTCGTACAGGCCGGGTACCGAAACCGGGGCGAGCCGGCCGAGGACGTTCACCCGCTTGTGCCAGCGCCCGTCGCCGCCCCACGTCCCGAGCACGCGGTCGAGCAGCGGAACGTGGAGCTGGCCGAGACCGCACTCGTCGGCCGGCAGTCGGTCGCCGAGCGCACGCTGGACCTGCAGGCCGTCGTAGACGACGCCGCCGGCGCGCTCGAGATGCTCGATGGCACGCTCCTCGTAGCGGACGATGCCGACCAGCGTGTTGCCCGTCTCACGGTCGTCGGGGTCGAGGACACGCGCCCGGGCGAACGCCTCCGGGAGGTCGGCATCCGCGTACAGGTCGAGAAACCGCTCGCGGACCCGTATCTCGCAGTCCACGCGGTCGCGGAGCCAGTCGGCGATGGCAGCGGCGTCCGCGACCGTCGTGGGTGCACGATACAGCGTTACCCGCTCGATGCCCGTCATCCGTCCCGATTCAGTCGTCGGCCGGTGTGCGCGCGGTCATCTCGACGGGGGCGGCCTCGACGCCGAGCTCGTCGATGGCGGCCTGTGCGGCACGCTTGCCCGACAGCAGCATTGCACCGAAGGTCGGTCCCATCCGGGGCAGACCGTACGTCGTGGCGGTCGCCATCCCCGTCACGATGAGACCGGGATGGACGAGGCCAGTGTGTTCGACGACCGCGTCCTCGCTCTGGCCGACCCACATCGAGTCGTGGCCGGGCGAGTCGTGGCCGGGGGCGCCGTAGGTGTCCGAGTCGGTCTGGTCCATGACCTGCCCGCGCTCGCGGGCGTCCTTGACGCCGGGGGCGTTCAGCACGCCGCGCTCGTCGAGCTTCGTCACGGCCATCGCGTCGTGGCCCGTCGCGTCGATGACGAGGTCGGCCTCGACGGCGATGGGGTCGACGCAGGTGATCTCCCGCGGCAGCGCGTGGACCGGCGTCCAGTTCATCACGATGCCGCCGACGCGGTGGTCCTCGCGGACGACGATGTCCGTGAACTCGGTCATGTTCTGCATCTTCGCGCCCGCGTCGCAGGCGGCCTTGATGAGGCCGGAACAGGCCTCGGGGCCGTTGGCGACGTAGAGTCCCTCGCTGTCCGCGGACTGCTTGTACGACACGTCGAGTTCGTCGAGGATCTGCTGTGCCGGGTCGCGGACCGTGACCTTGTTCATCAGGAAGCCGCCGAGCCAGAATCCGCCGCCGAGGTAGTTGTTCTTCTCGACGACCATCGTCTGGACGCCGCGCTCGGACAGTTCTTTCGCCGCAGTCAGCCCCGAGGGGCCGCCGCCAACCACGATGACGTCCGAGTCCGAGAAGTCCATGAACTCCTCGGTCCACTCCTGGCCGATTGCGCGCGTTACGTCCGCTTCGCCGACGTCACTGAACTGGTCGAAGGGTTTGTCCGTCATGCAACTTGGTGTTACTACCGTGTTATAATATATCTTTTCATCACGGTGACCCGTGGGTCGGCGCGGTGGCCACTGCTGTTTCGGTTCGTATCGTCGCGACGCAGAAGTGGTGCGGGCGGTCCAGTACCGATGCGTTGGCTGCGTGAATCGGTTGTGGCGGTTCGGGCGCTCAGAGCACGATGGTCTTCCGGCGGACGAACTGCTCGATGCTCACGCCGATGCCCTCCCGGTTGATGCCCGATTTCCCGTTCCCGCCGAAGGGAACGTCGCCCAGACCGTGGGATGGCGCGCCGTTGATGCGGACTGCACCGGCATCGAGGCGTTCGGCTACGTCCATCGCGCGGTCGTGGTCGGCGGTGAAGACACAGCCATCGAGCGCGAGGTCGCTCTCGTTCGCCAGCGACACGGCGTCGTCGGCGTTTTCGACCCTCGTGACCGCGACGACGGGACCGAACTGCTCCTCGTGGACGATGCGCGCGTCGCGGGGAACGTTCGCGAGCAGCGTCGGCTCGAAGACCCGCCCCTCGCGCTCGCCGCCGCGAACGAGTTCGGCTCCCCTGTTGAGCGCATCGGTAACGAGTTCCTCGACCCACTCGGCTTGCTCTTCGGAGACGAGTGGTCCGAGGGCGGTGTCGGGGTCGAAGAGGTCGCCGACCCGCCACTCATCCATCGCGTCGTCGATGCGTTCGACCAGTTCGTCGTGAACGTCCTTGTGGGCGAGCACGCGCGAGACGGCCGAACAGCGCTGACCGGCGTATTTGAGCGATCCTTTCGTACAGGCCGCAGCAGCGGCGTCGAGGTCGGCATCGGGGAAGACGACGGCGGGGGCGTTGCCGCCGAGTTCCAGCAGTAGGTTCACCATGCCGCTCTCGCGGGCGATGTGTTCGCCCGCGCTCGACGAGCCAGTCATGGCGATGGCGTTGACAGTGTCAGAACCGGCGAGCACGTCGCCAATGTCGCTCGCGCGGCCCGGCACGAAGTTGAATCCGCCGTCGGGAACGTCGGTGTCGGCGACGATGTCGGCGAGAATCGCGGCGCTCACGGGCGTCTTGCTCGCGGGTTTCAACACTATCGCGTTGCCGGCCGCGAGTGCCGGCGCGACCTGTAGCGCCGTCGTCGAGAGCGGGTAGTTGTACGGCGTGATGCACAGGACAGTACCGACGGGTTCGGGTTTCGTCACCGACTGCCAGCCCTCGTGACCCGCCGTGGTTCCCGGCCGGTACTCGCCGGTGAGACCGCGCGCCTCCTTGACGGCGCGCTCGAAGCGCTCGGCGGCCGACTCGACCTCGCTGCGGGCGCTCGATATGGGTTTGCCCGCTTCACGAACGATGACGTCGGCGAGTTCGGCCTTGCGCTCACGCAGGCCCGTGGCGATGTCTTCGAGCCACACGGCGCGTTCGGGTATCGTGCTCGCGCGCAGGTCGTCCTGTGCGCCCGCCGCCGCGCCGAGGGCGTTCCCTGCCTGCCCTGCGCTCGCGGCGCTCACCCGTGCGAACACGCCGCCGTCGGCGAGGTTGGTCACGTCAATTGTCTCCTCGCCGCCCGTCCACTCACCACCGATGTACGGGTCCCCGTCGTGTGTCGTCACTGCGGTGGTCATACACAGGCATGGTCTCCTGCGGGTAAAAGATTTACTACGTACTGAATTAACACTGATAACGGCGCCGACAAGCATTCGGGGGTGCGTATCGGACACTGCATGCCCTAAAGCGTCCCGCGACGTTCGTCAGCTGAAGTGGGGATAGTCCTCCATCTCGACGAACTCGGTGCTTCCACAGGCGGTACATTCGTCGGGCGCGTCGTACCGGTGGTCCGTCGGGCCGCCCGAGACGGTTCCGGCATACACGCTCTGGCAGTCAGTACAGACGTACAGTTCGGGTCGTTCTGGTGTATGTGACATGGTGTTATAGTCCGAGGTAGCCCGAGGTCGGGATGACACCGAGGAGATACAGCACGCCGATGACGAACATCGCGACCGTGATGGCCATCGCCGGTGGGTCGACATGCGTGCCCGAGTGCGAGTAGAAGACGCGCTGGGTCGCCTCGCCGATTACCCCAGTGAGACCGCCGAAGAGAGCGGCCCCGAGGATGGCGACGACTGGTCCGCCGACCATCTCCGTGGCGACGATGGCACCGACCGATCCCAACAGCGTGATGTGGTGGGTGACGGGAATCTTCGCGACGCCGAGGTTCAAAAATAGGAGGCTCATCGCCGAGAAGGCGTAGCCGAGGAACACGCTACCGGTCTCGATCCAAATGTACCCACCGAGGATTCCACCGACGACGCCGATGAGCGCGACGCTTGACCACTTGTACTGGTGGCCGAGCCACGGTTCGGTCGCCAGCCGCATGCTGTCGGTGCCGCCGTCGGCCACCGCGCGCTGTTCCTCGCGCTCGAACGGCGACATGTCGAACAGCGAGGAGCCGGCCGGCGAGCCGACCAGCGGGTAGCCGAAGACGAGCCGGGCGAGCAGCGCCGTCAGGACCACCGACAGCGCGATGCCGTCGGTCGGAAACCCGATGCCGCTCGCGAGTTGGTTGATGAGCATTCCCACGAGACCGAAGACCGCCCCGACCGCGAGGATGTCGGGTTTCGTCCCGTAGGCCTCCGTGATGACCTTTCCCGGGTGGTAGTCCCACCCATCAGGTTCCATCTCGGGATACTTCTTGCCGACGTACGCCGAGGCGGCCACGCCGGCCGCAAAGGAGATGTGCGGGCCGAAGACCATCCCGAAACCGATGGTGCCCGTCACACCGGTGGCGATGGTACCTTCGATACCGCCGGCTCCCGTGAGATTGCCTTCGAGGATGGCAAGCCCCTCGCCGAGGAAGACGGCGAAGCCGGTGAAGACGAAGGCCGGGAGCGCGCCGAGTGCCGCCCCGAACGCGCCGCCGGCGAGGGCGGCAATCGCCAACAGGGCGAACTCCTCGATACCGAGTCCGATGACCGGAATCTGGAGCAGTGCGTGCATCTCAGGCCTCCCGCGCCCAGTCGCGCGAGCGCTCGACGGCCTCGCTCCAGCGTTCGTAGCGGCCGTCGACCGCGGCACCCTCCTCGGGCGTGAACTCGCGGTCGACCTGCCAGTTGTCGCGCAGTTCGTCGGGGTCGTCCCAGTAGCCGACGGCGAGACCGGCGGCGTAGGCCGACCCGAGCGCCGTCGTCTCGTCGACCACCGGGCGCACGATGTCGGTGCCGACGATGTTCGCCTGGAGCTGACAGAGGAAGTTGTTCTTCACCGCCCCGCCGTCGACTTTCAAACTGCTGATGTCGATGTCGGCATCGGCTTCCATCGCCTCGGCGACGTCACGGGTCTGGAAGGCGATGGATTCGAGCGCCGCGCGGACGATGTGCTCGCGTCTGGTGCCGCGGGTCATTCCGACGATAGTGCCTCTGGCACGGCCGTCCCAGTGAGGTGCGCCGAGTCCCGTGAAAGCGGGCACGAGATAGACGCCATCCGTCGAATCGACGCTTCGCGCGACGGATTCCGATTCCATCGCGTTCTCCAGGAGTTCGACGTCTTCGAGCCACTCGATGGCCGCACCCGTGACGAAGATCGACCCTTCGAGGGCGTACTGGACTGGCTCACCGGAGCGCTGGAAACCGACCGTCGTCAG
>CAZJHA010000031.1:0-14926 GCA_964545755.1 uncultured Halobacteriales archaeon
GTTGGAGAGGACTGACTGGGTTCTGAACCATCACCTATGCATCCAGCGGCAAGACCCAATCCTGCTACCATCGCGCAGAGAAATCGTCGTCGTTGCATACCCCCAATATCAGGAAGGTGTGACAAAAATCCTCGCAAGACTCAAACGTGTGTTTGACCCATAGATGCCGACCGAATGCTCGAACGTGGCTCGCCGACCCGATGCACTTCGGTGCTCGCTGCTACACCCCTCCCCGCCGCGGCGCAGGCAGGATAAGCATGAACCATGACCACGATGGTCGAGACGAGGACACGAGCCGTCAAACGTGGTCGCCGTCGACACTTCCTCCTTCGGGTGGCGCGTCATTGGCTGTGTCGTTCGTGGTCGGGTGGCTGCGGCGCACGGCGAGGCTCTCACCAAGTCGCCGGCGGACCGTCTCGCGGAGGTCGGTCGCCTCGTCCGCGTCGAAATCGACCGCGCGTGCGCCGCGGTCGGTGACCGACAGCGACCCGGCGGTGTCGATGGCCACCGTAGCGAGGTCTCGCCAGCGCTGGAACGGCGTCGCGGTCTGGATGACGGTTTGAACGCGGTAGGCGGGGACGACGGCGGTGGTCCTCCTCCAGAATCCGTTTCGCGTCAGGACGTGCTCGGTCCCCGTGGCGTAACCGCGATTGCGCCACTTGTAGTGGGCGGCGAACGGCACGAGCACGAGTCCGAACAGCGGCACGTACCAGTATCCGAGGAGTTCGCTCCAGCCACCGAGTGGACGGCCGGCGACGAACGCCACGAAGCCGGCGTTTGCGGCGTACAACACACCCGTGATGACTGCGAGCACGAGCGCGTAGCGGACGGCGTAACGCCGGCGGGCGCGCTGCGGCGGACGCGAGAACTCCGGTTCGCCGAAATCGAACCCGTCGATGGAGCGCGCGAACGCGAGGACGCGCCCGCGCTCGGCCAGCGGAATCGCGGCTTCGGACCCTCCGGACGGCCCTTCACCGGGCGTGTAGCCGGCAGTTTCAACGGCGAGCGAGCCGTAGCCGAGCCGGCGCATCAGGACGTTCTCCCGGATGTCGACCTGTTGAATCTTATCGAGCGGAATCGAGCCGTCGTACCGCGAGAGCAGGCCCCGCTCGTAGCGGAGTTCGTCGTCGAAGCGGGTGAGCCGGAAGTCGTAGTAGCGCGCGGCGGTCACGGCGGCGGTACCAGCCCACGAGACGACCGCGAGCGCCGCACCCCGTGGTCCGACGCCGAACGCGCCGCTCTCGACGAGGAGGTCCGGAATCGAGATGCCAAGCGTGGGCACGGCGAAAAAGAGTACCGGCAGGAGCGCCCGGAGGTCCGGCGCGACGAGACCCAGAACGACGAGATTTTGACCGTCGAGTTCGAACAGCAGTTCGGCCTGTTCGTCGCGCTCGTCGGCTTCCGATTGGTCGCTCTCGCCACGCTTGCGCCGGCGGATGTCGCGCTGGAGGCGTTTCGCCTCCTCGTAGCTCACGTATCGGAGGTCGGCTTCGGTCTCGACGCCCCCGGCGGTCTCGATGCCGACGGCCGCGATTGACAGCGCACGCTGGACGATGCCGCGCTCGATATCGACGTTCTGAATCCTGCGAATCGGAATCTCGCGCTCGCGCCGCGAGAACACCCCGGACCCGATGTCGAGCGTGTCGGTCGTGAGTTCGTACTCGAAGCGGCGGTAGTAGAGGGATTCGTAACCCACGCCCACGAGAAAGCCACCGACTGCCGCCACGACGGTGAGGACGAACCAACCGGGAGCCGACGCCATCGAGGTCGCTATCGAGACGGCGAAAAAGCCGAACGAGCCGAGTTGTACGCCCCGGGACAGCGCCCGGAAGGCAAGCGAGAGCGGGTGGAGCTTCACACCGCGTCCTCCGGGTCGCCCGGTTCGCTCTCGACGGCGAGTCGGCGGAGGTCCTCCCGGATGGCGTCGGCACGCTCGGGCGTCAGTCCGGGAATCGTCACGTCAGCGCCGCGCGAACCGGCGGTGTAGACCACGACGCTCGACAGCCCGGCGAGGCGCTCGATTGGCCCGCGCTGGGTGTCGACGTGCTGGACCCGGACGAACGGGACCACGGAGGTCACGCGGGTGAGAACGCCCCGTTCGAGCACGACGGCGTCGTCTTCGATGGCGAAGCGCCAGACCCGATACCGGGCGAGTTCGTAGCCCACCCCGAGGACGGCGAGGGCGACGAATACCACAGGACCGACCCAGAGACCGAGTTCAAGCGTGAAGCGGTCGGCCGCGCCAGCGAGCGCGCCGCCGACGAGTGCCACACCCAGCGCGCCCGCGAGCCAGACGACGCGAACGCGCGAATCGAGCCGTTCCATGCGTCGAACACCGCACCGGTCCCACATAAAGCGCCGTCATCGCTGCGGCGTCGGTGTGAGGTGAAATGGGTGGGATTGATACGATGGCGTACGCTGGAAGCAAAAGTCCGATGTTCGACTCCGACCGCCCGCCGGCCGTCCTGCGATATTACCTCTACCGGGCGAGCAGCCATCCCGGCTTTCACTGGCCGATTTACGTCCTCTTCCTCCTGCGCAACGGTCTCACGTTCACCGCAATCGGTGCAATCGCCAGCATTCAGTCGGTGGTCGTCATCGCCAGCGAGATGCCGACGGGCTACGTCGGCGACCGCATCGGCCGGCGCAACAGCCTCGCCATCGCCTCGGTGCTCTTTCTGGTCTCGAATCTGGCCTACCTCATGGCGACCGACTTCGTCGGCTTCACGTTCGTGTTCGTCGCGCTTTCGTTCGGCGGCACGTTCGTCTCCGGCAGCGCGAGCGCGTGGCTCTACGACACGCTCGACGAACACGACATGGAGGGGGAGTTCACCCACGTCAGCGGGCGCGCCGGCGCGGTGAGCAACTGGGCACAGACGGTCGCCATGCTTGCGGGTGGCGTGCTCTACGTCGTGAACCCCTACTATCCGTTTTATGCGGCCGTGGTTCTCAGTTTCGTGAATCTCGCGAGCGTGCTCTCGTTGCCGAAAAACGCTCAGTACGCCGGTCGCGACCCCGAGGGGACTGCCGGCACGTCCACAGACGCGGCTGCGACGGCGGACGGAACCGACGACCAACTCACGATACTGGACGCCATTCCGGTGATCCGCGAGCAGGTCTCCAAGCCCGCGATGCGCTCGTTCGTGGTCTACATGGCGCTGTTCGGCGGCGCGCTCGTGACGGCGGACATCTACATCCAGCCGATTGCCCGCGAGGCGCTGCGGACCAGCATCGGTGCCACCCTCGCCGCGTGGAACGTCCCCGAGGCCGCGACGCTCGGTGTACTGTACGCCTCCTTTACCGTGGTCTCGGCAATCGTCTCCGAGTACGCCGGCGACGTCGAGGACCGCTTCGGCACCCGGAACACGCTCCTGTCCGTCCCGCTCGTGATGGCCGCACTCTATCTCCTGCCGCCGCTACTGCCGCTGTTGGCCTTTCCGATGTTCTTCGTGATGAAGGGCGGGCTTTGCGCTCGTCTTCCCGATTTCGAAACGGTACATGAACGACCGCATCGATTCGGTGGGTCGGGCCACGGTGTTGAGCGTGGTGGCGATGCTCCGTGCGGTCGCTGGTGTGCCGTTCAGAGTCGGCAGCGGCGTGGTCGCCGACTACGCGACCCCGCTGGTCGCTGTGGCCGCCCTCGGCGCGCTGTTCGTCGTCGGCACCGTCATCCTCCATGTCGTTGCACCGCCGATGCGCGCCGCCACCGGAACCGGCACACCCGCCGACTGATACTCTCGGACAGGTATCGAGTGCCGAACAGCCAACGAATGCTCGACCGGACGCTGGAGCCAGTCATGTCCTCACGAACTCCCGCCCGGCAGTCAGAGTCGGGTTCGTCTCGGACTCGGTGTAGGGTTCGGAACGTCCGTCGAAAGCCGGTGGGTTTGTCAGTCTCAAGTCCCTATTCGGCAGTGAATGCAACCAACAAGCGACGGCGAGGCTGCCTTCGACGGCTCGACGAGCGATGGTCTCCGCAGGGCAGTCGACGAACACCGCGACCCCGACCATGACGTCGACCCGCTGTTCGTCAACCGCTGGTCGCCGCGAACGATGACCGGCGAGGAGCTAGCTGAGGAAGAGCTGCTCGCGCTGTTCGAGGCCGCGCGCTGGGCACCATCCTCGTACAACAACCAGCACTGGCGGTTCGTCTACGCCACACCCGACCACGACGAGTGGGACGACTTCGAGGGGCTGCTCGCCGACGCCAACCGCGAGTGGGCGAGCGACGCCGCGGCGCTCGTGGTGGCCCTCTCGAAGACGACCTTCGACCACAACGGCGAGCCTGCACCCACCCATTCGTTCGACACCGGCGCGGCCTTCGAGAACCTCGCACTGGAGGGTGCGCGTCGCGGTCTCGTCGTCCACGGTATGCAGGGTTTCGATTACGACGGCGCACGCGAGTTGTTCGACCTCACCGACGAGTACGACGTCGAGGCGATGGCGGCCATCGGCGTCCACGACGAGGACGACGCACCTGCGGACGAACAGCCGAATCAGCGAAAGGAGTTGGACGACATCGTCTTCGCCGGCGATTTCGCGCCGAACTGAGCTACTCCTCGCGGCCCGGAATCCCGCGCTCGGTCATCGCGCGCGCGTTGAGGACCTCCTCGGCTTCGCCCTCGTCGAGGTACCCCTCCTCGATGACGACTTCCCGAACCGTTTTGCCCGCCTTCAGGGCGTCCTTGGCAACCGTGCTCGCCTCCTCGTAGCCGATGTGAGCGTTGAGTGCGGTGGCGAGCGCCATGCTCCGTTCGACCTGTTCCTCACAGCGCTCGCGGTTGGCTTCGAGGTTGTCGACGAACTTCTCGGCGAAGGCCTCGCTCGCGTTCGCGAGCAGTTCGATGGATTGGAGAGTGTTGTAGGCGAGCACGGGCTTGTAGAGGTTCAGGTCTATCTGGCCGTTCTCTGCACCCGTGGAGACGGCGGCGTCGTTGCCGACGACCTGTACGTGGACCTGATTGACCGCCTCGGCGACGACGGGGTTGACCTTGCCGGGCATAATCGAGGAGCCGGGCTGGTTCTCGGGCTGGTCGAGTTCGCCGATACCGTTCCGGGGACCCGACGCCAGTAGTCTAAGGTCGTTGGCGATCTTGTGCATCGACCCCGACACGGTGCGTAGCGCGCCGTGGGTCTCGGCCATCGCGTCGTGGGCGGCTTGGGCCTCGAAGTGGTCAGTCGCTTCCTCGAAGGGCAGCCCCGTTTCGCTGGAGATGTGCTCGGCGGCGAGTTCGGGAAAGTCGGGATGGGTGTTGAGTCCTGTGCCCACCGCCGTACCGCCGAGGGCGAGTTCCGAGAGGTTGCCCGTGACGCGACTCACCCGTGAGATGCCCTTGTCTATCTGGGTGCGATAGCCGCCGAACTCCTGTCCCAAGCGGACGGGTGTGGCGTCCTGAAGGTGTGTGCGTC
The DNA here is from genome assembly GCA_964545755.1 of uncultured Halobacteriales archaeon. GTDB lineage: Archaea > Halobacteriota > Halobacteria > Halobacteriales > Halococcaceae > Halococcus. The sequence continues at coordinate 5,410 of CAZJHA010000031.1, forward strand.
CGGTCTTCACCACCGTGTCGAACTCGGCTTCCTTCTCGCCGAGTGCCGCCCGCAGGGTTTCGAGGGCGGGCACGAGGTCGCGCTGGATGGCCTCCATCGTGGCGACGTGCATCGCGGTCGGCATCACGTCATTGGAGGACTGGCCGAAGTTCACGTCATCGTTTGGATGGACGGTTTGAGAGCCGACCTCGCCACCCTGTAGCTCGCTCGCGCGATTGGCGATGACCTCGTTGGCGTTCATGTTCGTCGAGGTTCCCGACCCGGTCTGGAAGACGTCGACCGGGAACTGGTCGTCGTGCTCGCCGTTGATTACTTCCTCTGTGGCGTCGATGATGGCGTCGGCGGTCTCCTCGTCGACGAGGTCGAGGTCGCGGTTGGCCCGCGCGGCGGCCTTCTTGACGGTGCCGAGTGCACGGATGAACCGCCGGTCAAAGGTAATGCCACTGATCGGGAAGTTCTCGACGGCGCGCTGGGTCTGTGCACCCCAGTAGGCCTCCGTCGGGACCGCCATCTCACCCAAGCTATCGGATTCGGTGCGGTAATCGTCGCTCATGCACGCCCGCTTCGCGTCGGGCCGGATAAAACCCCACGGGAACCGGCCGTGCTCTCACTCCTCGGTGGCGTACTCCTCCGGCGTGTAGGTCTTCAGTTCGAGCGCGTGGATGTCCGTCGTCATGTGCTCGCCGAGGGCATCGTAGACCTGTTCGTGCTGGTTCACGATGGTCTCGCTCTCGAAGGCCGGCGCGACGACCACGGCGGCGAGATGGTCGTCGTCCTCACCGCGCGGTTGGGTGACGGTCGCTTCCGCGCCCTCGATACCGGACTCGATGAGTCGCTCGACTTCGGACGTGTCCATACCTGAGGCGAGTGCGCCGACGGTGAAAACCCTCACGTCCAGCGGTCGAGACCCGATTGCACAGTTGCGTCCTCGATGCGCTCGAAGCCGCGCTCGACCTCCGATTCGGGAATCTCCCACTCGTCGGTGACGTACGCGCGGGCGGCGTCGAGGTCCGGCTCGATGTCGGCATCGAACTCACACTCCGTGACGTCGGGATGCAAGAACAGCTCGCGGACGAGGTCGGCGTTCTCGATGTAGGCGTCCTTGGCTTCGAGCACTGCCCAGAGGTCGCCGTGCTCGCCGACGAGTTTGACTGCCGTCTTCGGCCCGATGCCCGAGACGCCGTCGTTGAAGTCCGTCCCGCAGAGGATGCCCACGTCCACGAGCTGCTCCCACGTGAGGTCGTGTTCGTCGAGGGTTGCGTCGAGAGCCATGCACTCGGGGTCGCCGTTGCTGGTGAGTCCTCGGAGCGTGCATGGCGCGCCGAACAGGAGGGTATCGTAGTCCTCGCTGCCGGCGTAGTCCACTATACCTGTGCGGGCCATGTGGGCGGCCTGCGCCTCACCCTCGGCCGGTGCTTCCACTACCGGGACATCGAGGAGACCGAGCAGTTCGCGCGTCGTCTCGTGAATCGTCTCCGTCAGGCGCTGGGTGCGCGATTCGAGCCGGGCGGCCTCGATGGCGTCGCCCGCCTCCCGAGCCTCTTCGGCCCGCTCTCTTGCCTTCTCCTTCTGCTCACGGCGCTGCTCGATCTCGTCGGTCTTCAGGTCAGTGACGCCGCCGTCGAAGATCATCACCGGGGTGATGTCGTGCTCGAAGAACTTCGGCAGGCCCTGCACCACGCCGACGAGGTTTGCGACCTCCTCGCCCGCGGCGGTCGTATAGACCGCATCGCTGGTCCACTTGACAGTCGTGGTGAGATACCGATAGAGCCAGTTGTGCGCGTCGACGGCCACCGTCGCGCCAGCGAGCTCCGAAAACGCGATTGGTTCGATGGCCGCGAGCTGGCGGAGGTCTGCGTTTCCCATTGGCTCTCGTAGGCGAGACCCGCGCTTGAATCCCCCGACTACTCGCTATTCGCTGTCTACCGGCCACAGGAGTGTCTCTGAGTGCCTACACACCGTCCCGGTAGCCGTCAACGAACAGGTAGCCGATCCACGCGACGGCACCGACAGCGAGAACGCCGGAAACCACGCCGACGAGGTAGGTGCCGGACGACACTGCACGCATTGTCACCCCGATGAAGACAAGCGCGATGATTCCGACCAGCCCACCGAGCACCGCCCGGTGGACCGAACCGAACAGCGTGTCGATGGCGGACGAATCCGAGGTCATATCATCGTAGATTCGATTCTGGATGAATAACGTTTCGTACTGTTTCTAGGCGATATTTGGCTGGACTGTCAGCGGTGGCGCGCGGGAGCGTGTCGAAGACACGCGACTCGTGTGAGGTCTGGGTGAGCCGGGCGAGACGGCTTGCCGTCTCACTGGACGTGTCAACGGGCCAGAGGCCCGTGGGTAGACACAGCGAGTGCAGGCTCGTCAGAACACGCTCTGACGGTGGATGAGCGAACGGAGTGAGTGAATCGGTTGGGGGTGTGGCTGTCGTGGGCTGGGTCAGTCGTGGTTCAGTCCGGCACATCGAGCACTGGCGGTGGGTCGGTCCCGATACGCGATTCCAGAAACTCCTCCTCGCTTTCGGTGAGGTCGCGCTCCCGATAGACGTCGAGACCTGCCTGATAGGCCGCCCGCGACCGCTCGCTGGGGCGTTCGAGGACGAGTTCGGCGAGACCCGTCTCCCGGCCAGTGTAGCCGAAGTCCGATTTATAGAGCGCCTCGTAGGCGAAGGGGTTGTTGACCGCGATTCGGAGTCGCTCGTAGCAGCGGGCGAACGCGCGCTCAGATGTGAAGATTGCGAGGCACGGACCGAGAGCCTCGCCGCGGCGGTCGGCGCGCACAGTGATGTATCGGAGCCACAGGGTGTCGGGGTCGGTACGGTCCTCGTTGAACGCCACCGCCGCGAGAACCTCGTCGTCCCACTCGCCGTCGGTGGCCTCCCGTGGGTCGCGGACGACCGCCTTGCCGGTCTGTGACATCACGAACTTGCCGGCGTAGGCGAAGTCGTGATAGTCGAGCCGGAGGGTCGGCTCGTCGGCCGGCCAGCCATCGAGCGCGTACTCCATACCCGGTTTGGGCGGCGAGTCGGGATAGGCCCTGCGCCGGACGATTTAAACGCCGTCCGACACGAGGTAGCTCATGCACGCGCCGGGGGACGTCGCACTCTTCGAGCGGTTCGCGCGCTACTACGAGCGGTTCTCGCCCGCGACCAACGAGCGCGCGCTCCGGGCGGGACTCGCACTCGCCGACCGCGATATCGAGCGCGTCCTCGACGTCGGTGGCGGAACGGGACGAGCGGCGCGCGTTCTCGATGCCCCGGAACGAGTGGTCGTCGACGCTGCGGTGGGGATGCTCGCCGAGGCGCGGCGGGTCGGACTCGACTGCGTTCGCGGCGACGGGGCGGTGCTGCCGATTGCCGACGACAGCGTGGACGCGGTCGTCATCGTCGATGCGCTCCATCACGTCGCCGACCAAGCGGGAGCGCTCGCCGAGGCCGAACGGGTCCTCCGGCCGGGCGGCGTGTTCGTCTGTCGGGAGTTCGACCGCGCGACCGTTCGCGGGCAGGCACTGGCCGCTGGCGAGCATCTCGTCGGGTTCGATTCGGAGTTCTTCACGCCCGAGGAACTCGCCGGGGCGGTCGAGCGAACTGGACTCGATGCGGCGATTCCGGCCCGTGGGTTCGGCTTCACCGTTGCTGGCGTCAAGCGCTGAAAGCGATTCCTACATACCGTCCGCACACCGAGAATGGGCATGAGCGCCGTCGTCTCGCCTCCGCACGTCGATACCTCGCCGCGGACGCTCGCCGCCGCCATCGGTGACGTCGCACTGATACTGCTGTTCATCGCCCTCGGTGAACTCCAGCACGGCTACGGCCTCCTCGCCCAGCCGGGGCGGGTCGTCGGCACCGCACTGCCCTTCCTCATCGGTTGGGGGGTCGCGTCCGTGCTTGTCGGCGTGTATGCCCCCCAAACCTATCGGTCGCTCCGGCGCTCGGTCGTCCGGACCGCGCTCGCGTGGGTCGGTGCGGTGCTCGTCGGACTGGCGCTGCGCGCCACATCGATATTCCACGGCGACTTCGCGGTGACGTTCATGCTCGTCTCGCTCGGCGTCGGTCTCGTCCTGCTCGTTCCGTGGCGTGCGGCCATCAGCTACCTCGGCCGTGCCTGAAAACGGTTGAGCGGAGCGTGCGTTCTGGGTTGTGTACCTCGACGCCGTCGGCCGTTCGACTTTCATCGAATCGGAGAGGTCTGCAAGCTCGGTCACCCTTCCATAACGTATGAGACTGTTATATGTAGATGCCTGCGTTCATACTCGCCACCCACAGCCCACCTATGGGAAACACTTATTAGTAACGCTCCCATACAATGATGTATAATGGCTCACTACTACGATCTCGTGCTCGGTCTCATCCCACTCGCACTGGGCGGTATCACCACCGTTCTCGCCGCAGTCGGCGTCTCGCTCACCCTCGCCGTCCCGCTCGCGGCCGCGGTCGCGGTCGCGCTCATCAGCCACGGCATGTTCGTCAGGTCGCCCGGCGCGTCGCCCGCACCGCGACCCGACGCCCAGAAATTCAACTCCGCCGACTGAATCCGTCGTTTTCCTTCCAGCAAGCCACCAGTCATAAGCGCTCGCCCCCTCTTCTTCGAGTATGGCCGACGCCACCGACGGAGCGCTGTTTCTGACGAGCGCGGAGTGTGCCGGGCTCGCAGCCCCCGGAGAGTACGTCGAAGCGGTTCGTGAAGGGTATCGCCAGCGCGGGCAGGGTGCGCCCGCAGCCCCGCGAACGAAGCTCGCGAACGAGTCTCCGCCGGGAATGCTCACGGGCTACAGCGCAATCCTGCCCGAGACGGGCGCGATGGGCGGGTACATGTACGCGGCGGGCTTCGGTGGCGAGGACGCCCACTTCATGCTCCCACTGTTCGATGCCGATTCCGGAAGACCGCTCGCGCTGCTCGACGGCGCGAGCCTCAACCCGTTCAAGACTGGGGCGGCGGGTGCGGTCGGCGTCGATGCGCTCGCCCGCGAGGACGCGACGACGCTGGCGGTCATCGGCAGCGGCGCGCAGGCGCGCGGCCAGCTCCGGGCTGTCTCGACGGTCCGGGAGTTCGAGACCGTCAGTATCTACTCGCCCACCAAGGACAACCGCGAGAGTTTCGCCGCCGCGATGAACAAACAGTTGGAGGCGAGCGTGGCGGCCGTCGCCTCCAGTGCCGCTGCCGTCGAGGGGGCGGACGTGGTCATCACCGCGACGAACAGTGCAGAGCCGGTCTTCGACGGCGCGGTGCTCGAAGACGGTGCCCATGTGACCGCCATGGGCCAGTACCACCCGGAAAAACACGAACTCGACGCGACGACCATCGAGCGCGCGACGTACGTCCCCGACCTGCGCGAGCGCGTCATGGACGACGCCGGCTCGTTCATCAACGCCGTCGATGAGGGGGTCGTGAGCGAAGAGGACATCCACGGTGAACTCGGTGAGGTCGTCGCCGGCGAGGTGCCGGGCCGCGAGTCGGATACCGAAATCACGGTGTTCGATTCGGGTGGCACGGGCATCGAGACCGTCGCAGCCGCCCACATGCTCTACGAGAAGGCGCGCGAGCGAGGTCTGGGGACCGAAATCGAGTTCGCGCCCGCGAGCGAGGCACTCACCGGCGGGTAATCACGCCCGCGAGCCGACCCACGCGCCGAGTGCGAGACCATAGACGAGATGGCCGGCATGGAAGACGGCGGATTCATTGGCATCGAGGTCCATACCGAGGAGCCAATGGAGCATCACCCGCTCTCCGAAGACCGAAAGGGCGAGTCCATATACGCCTCCGGACGACCAATCCCGTTGCCTCCGGGTAGCCCTCGTCGTGCATCGTCGCAAGTAGAGGGGCGAAGAGCGCTCCTCCACCGATTCCGTACAACAGATGGAGCGCCAATGACGTCACATAATAGTCGTCGCGGTCGCCGCCGAAACGTTGTGCGAGTAGTTCCGCCGGCGGCGGCAAGGCCCGAGCGGTCGGCTCGCGAAACACGGTCATGACGATTGTGGCGAACAGACCGCCTTCGACTCCGGTCACAACCGTCGAGAGTGACAGTTTCGGACGGGTGTGTTCGTCTCCCGTCGTGTTATCGTCGTTCATGGACGGCACTCGCTCTCGAAGCTGATAGATATGCTGCCGGCGCTCTCCAGTCGGGACGGGGAAAGAACCTAATCATCCCCACGAGAGGAACCGGTATGTCCGACATCCCGTTCGCGTCGGCGGCGTCGCTTGCAGAGGAGATTCGAGCCGGCGAACGCTCGCCGGTCGCCGTCGTGGATGCCTATTTGGAGCGCATCGCCGCGCGCAACGACGTGACCAACGCCTACGTCACGGTCATCGAGGAGGACGCCCGCGAGCGCGCCCGCGACATCGAGGCGGCGATAGAGCGCGGCGAGGACCCCGGACCGCTCTGTGGCGTGCCGGTCGCGCTCAAGGACCTCTTCGGGTTCAAAGCCGGCGTGCCGGCGACGATGGGGTCGGCGGCGGTCGGCAAGTTCGTCCCCGACGAGAGCGCGGTCGCCACCGAGCGCCTCGAAACGGCGGGCGCAATCGTACTCGGCACCACGAACGCCCCGGAGTTCGGCCACAAACTTGTCACCGAGAACCCGCTCCACGGCCGGACGGGGACGCCGTTCGACCCCGAGCGCACCTCCGGCGGCTCGTCGGGCGGGAGCGCGGCCGCAGTCGCCGACGGGCTGGCGGCGTTCGCACAGGGGTCCGATACCGGGGGGTCGATTCGGATTCCGGCCGCCTGCTGTGGCGTCTACGGCATCAAACCCTCGTTCGGACGAGTGCCGAACGCCCCCAGACCGGATGCGTTCGGCATGGCGACGCCGTTTTCGAGCACCGGACCGCTCGCGCGCACGGTCGAGGACGCCGCGCTCGCACTCGATGTCTTCGCCGGTCCACACCCGAGCGACCCACACAGCCTCCCCGCATCGGATGACAGCTATCGTGAGGCCACAGAACGGGCGACAGATGATCTCGCGGTGGCGTACAGCCCCGACCTCGGGCTATTCGACGTCGCCGAGCGCGTCCGCAGGGTGCTCGACGATGCGACGGAGGACCTCGCGGGTATCGTCGAACGGGTCGAACGCGCGGACCCGCCCTACGAGAGCACGCTGTCGGACCTCCGCTATGCCTTCACCCAGCAGACCACAGTACTATTTGCCGCGCTGGTCGACGGACTCGAAGCCGACGGGAAAATCGAGGCGGGCGACCGCAAGCAGCTCATGCCATCGACGGCAACGTTAGTCGGTATCGGCGAGGATTCGGACGCGCTCGGCTACAAGCGCGCCGAACGCCCCCGGACCGCGTTCTACGACGCCGTCGAGTCCGTCTTCGCCGACTACGACCTGCTCGTGAGCGCGACCGCGGCGGTGCCTCCCTTCGAGCACGGACGCGACGGGCCGAGCGAAATCGATGGCGAGTCGGTCGCCAACCCCGTCGTCGACTGGTGTCTCACGTGGCCGTTCAATCTCACCGGCCATCCGGTCGCGTCGATTCCAGCGGGGTCCGTCGATGGACTGCCTGTGGGACTCCAGATCGTCGGCCGGCGACACGCCGAGGACACGGTGCTCGCCGCGAGCGCGGCCCTCGAAGGCGTCCGTCCGTGGCAGGACGCCTATCCGCCCGGCGAGTAATCAGAGATACGGCCCGAGACCGAGCGCGCGCACGAGTGGAATCCCCGCCGCGAGCGCGCCGAGGAGATAGCCACCGATTGCGCCGCCGTTGAGTAGTGGAAGACCGGCGTGGGCGCGGCCCTTCATGACGAGCCACAGGAGGACGACGAGACCACAAACGGTGCCGACCATTGCCGTGAGCGCCGGCAGCGAGAGCGCGAAGCCCTCGAACAGCGGCTCGGCAGGCGCGAAGACGGCGGCGCTCGCGACCAGCACGGCCGGCATCACCGCATCGCCCAACCCGACGAAGAAGACGTCCCGCTCGGTGGCGTCCGGCCGGTCGGCGCTCGCTGCGTCCGCGGTTTCGTCGCCGCCGTCGGCCTCGACCGGTTCGTCACTGCCTCCGCCGTCGGTCGACGGCGCGTCGTCGAGAAACGAATAGGAAAGGGTGAGCGGAATCACCAACACGACCGGGAGTTTGAGGTCCATCACGCCGTCGGCGAGCGTGAGCATGTGCTCGGTGCCATACACTGAAATGGCGTCGTAGACCGCGAGGACAGTAAGGAGAACGATTGCAGGGAGGAGTCCGAAACTGATGCCGAACAGGCCAGCGGCGCCCGCGCCAATGACGACGCCGGCGGCGTCGATGACGTACCACTCGGGGTAGAGCAGCAGGGCGAGCGCGAGCAGGGCCGCCGGACCGACCGCGAGCGGGTTGACGGCGACGCCACCGATAGAGACGGAAGCGGGAGGTGCGAGCACCGAGAAGACGTACAGCGAGATGAGTCCACTCGAAAGGATGACGAACCCCCGGAGGAGCCACTCGACGCCGAATTTGATGACCGCGAGCATTCCTGCGGTCGCCACGAGAATCGCACCGACGTAGGCGATGCTGTTGGTCGGATTCGAGGGATTTTCGACGGCGCGATACCCGGCGCTCTCGAAGGGACCGGCGAGCGCGACCGCGCCGAGTTGGACCAGAACAAAGACGGCGACCGTGGCCGACCCGGCCGCGACCGCCCGCGTGCGCTGGTGCATAAGTCATCAACTCCGGGCGCGGCCTTCGGGGTTTCGTTGTCGGCGAAGGCGAAGAGTTAGGCGTTTCCGTCCCTTCTTTCGAGAAACCCTCGCATGCGTCTCCGCTCGTCGCGGTCGGTGGCCATCCTGCGGGCGATGGCCGCCGAAACGACCGAAAACCACCTCACCTTCATGGCGGGGAGCCTCGCCTTCTACGCCTTTCTCTCGTTGATTCCACTGTTCATCCTCGCCTTTATCGCCGCCTCGGTCGTCGGCGGCGAGGCGTTCGCCCAGCAGGTCACGGGCCTGCTCGAATCGATACTCACCGACAGCGCGCGCGAGGTGCTCGCCGACGTGCTCACGGACCCATCGGGCCAGACGGGGGCCTCGGCGCTCGGCCTGCTCACGCTGCTCTGGAGTGCGCTCAAGCTCTTTCGCGGCCTCGACATCGCCTTCGATGCGATCTACGGCGTGCGCGAGGCCAAATCGCTACCCAAACAGCTCCGGGACGCGGTCATCGTTCTCGTGGCCGTCGGTCTCGCGGTGGGCACGGTCGTCCTCGTCGGCGGCGTGCTCGCGCTCGTGCCCCTCTTTCCCGCCGTCGAACAGTTCGGCGCACTCCTGCTGGTCGTCGGTCTCTCCGTGACCTTTCTCCCTCTCTATTATTTCGTCCCCGACGTCGACCTCTCGGTGCTCGAAGTCCTTCCCGGGACCGTGCTCGCCGCGCTCGGCTGGGCAGTGACGGAGTTCGTCTTCGGGTTCTACGTCGCCTACGCCGGCCAGTACGCCGCCTACGGCGTCGTCGGTGGCGTTTTGCTGGTGCTCATCTGGCTGTATTACAGCTGTTCGGTGCTCCTCTTTGGCGCGGTCGTGAACGTCGTCCTCGCCGG
>CAZJHA010000032.1:0-10556 GCA_964545755.1 uncultured Halobacteriales archaeon
CGGCGACGGCACGCACCGGCTCACCGTCGAGACGACGAACGGCGAGATCGAACTGAGCCGACTGGGGTAGTTCGACCCTCGCTTTCCGCACGCCGACGGCCGTCCGGGAGCCACGGGGCGGCCCGTTTTCGGGGGCTCGCTGGGTCGAAAGCCCGGCGGGGCGATCCGGTCACGTCCGGAGCGAGTGGTAGATCGCGGCGAGACCGACGACGTACGCCACAACCACGCCGAGCAGCGTCCCGGCGTCGGTCAGCCCCGCTACAGGCCCGAGCATGTACTGAACGAGAAACGGCACCGCGGTGAGACAGACGATGCCGACCGCGAGCGCACGCATCGTCCGACTGTCGTGGCGACGATACCCCCGGTAAGCCTGTGCGGCGACGAACAGCCCGAGAAGGGCGGTGAGCGCCGCCACAGGGGCGACGAGGTCAGCCAGCATCGTAGATCACCACCAAGATGACGACCAGTCCGCCGAGTTCACAGCCGGTCACCGCGAGCGACCGAGCGGCGGGCGACACAGCCGTGACGGTGGGCAGCCCCACGCGCAGGAGCATCGGCACCGCGGTCAGCAGCGTCAGCCCCACCGCCAGCCGGAGCATGCCGGAATCGCCGACGCGCCGGTAGCCCGCGAACAGCTTGTACGCCACCGCGAGCGCCAGCACGACCGCCACGGCGAGACCGGCGAGCGCCGCGAGCACTACCGTTGTACTGCCCCCGGTCGGCTGTACCTGTATCATTTAAATCCCTCGTAGAGTCTGGTGAACCTGTCCGCGGCGTCCTCGCCGCCCCGGTCGACGGTGCAGGCGAACCCGTCGTCGCGGAGTTCGACCGTGACCCGCTGGACCCGCGTCGAGTACACCTCGTGGTGGTGGCCGTCGGGGTCGAGGCGCTGGTGGGCGGCGAGGAGGTTCTGGGATTCCAGTCGTTCGATGCGCCGGTAGACAGTGGACGGCGACGCCCCGCAGGCGTCGCTCAGCTCGTCGGCCGACAGCGGCTCGTCGCGCGCGGCTTCGAGGATGGCACGGGCGTACTCGTCGTCGAGCAGCGACGTCATCGCAGTGAGGTCGTTGCTCACCGTGGCCCTCCATCGGGAGAGCGCCGCGACCGTCCACACGACCGACCGCACCGTTCCATCGCCTCTGCCGTTTTCAGCCCCACCACATAAACGGTCACCACTGACCGCTCCGTGCGCGACCGTCGATAGATTTATTGACACTCGATGGGAGAACCCCACAAGCGATGGCTTCGGACGTGCGGTCGGTTGCTGCAGACGTTAGCTTCGGCAGGGCCGTGCGGACGGTTTTCGGCGTACCGTTCCGGCTCCAGACCTACCGGAACCTCTGCTATCTCGTGCTCGCCGTTCCGCTCGGCTTGGTGTACTTCGTGCTCTTCGCGGTCGGTCTCTCGCTCGGCGTCGGACTCGCGGTGGTGGTGGTCGGCATCCCGATCTTGCTCGCCATGCTCGCACTCGCCACCGGGCTGGCGAGCGTCGAACGACGGCTGGCGACGGCGTTTCTCGGGGTCGAGATCTCGATGCGGAACGAGTCAATGCCCGACTCGCTGCGGGAGTGGCTGTACCGACTCGTCGGCACGTTCGGGACGTGGAAAGCCGTGGTGTATCTCGTGACGAAACTGTTCATCGGTGCGGCCGCCTCCGCAATCGTGCTGTCGGTGCTGGTGACCGCGGTGAGCATGCTCGCGGTACCGTTGGTCTACGACCAGCCCGGGGTCTACGTCGGCGTCGTCGCGGACGCCCCCGTGAGCTATCACCCGGCGCTCTACGTCGGCTGGGACCGGCTGCTGGTGGGTCTCGAAACCGTCGTCACGCTGTCGGCGTGGCGCATCGACACGCTCGCCGAGGCGCTCGCCGTCGCCGGTGTCGGGGTCGTGCTCGTCGTGGTCTCGCTCCACCTGCTCAACGCGCTCGCGTGGCTCTCGGGTCGGTACACGCAGGTGATGCTCGGCACGCGCGAACCGGACTCGATGACCTGAGTCGCTGCCCGAGCATCGACGCCGTCCGTCGGCCGTCGGATGCCGAGCGGGCGTGGGTCGGGGCTACTCGGCGAACCCGCGCAAAATCCCCCGACCGTCGGTGCCCCCAAGTTCCGGCAGGGTGGCGCGCTCGGGATGGGGCATCAACACCGCGACGTGCTCGCCCTCGCCACAGAGGCCCGCCACCGCGCCCGTCGAGCCGTTCGGGTTCGCCGCTGGCGTCACGTTTCCCTCCCGGTCACAGTAGCGAAAGAGGATGCGACCCTCGTCGTCGAGTTCGGAGAGCCGTTCCTCGTCGATTTCGAAGCGCCCCTCGCCGTGGGCGATGGGCAGCGAGATGACCTCACCCGCCTCGAACGCCCCTGTCCACGGCGTCTGGGCGTTCTCGACGCGGAGATGGACGTGCTCGCACTGGAAGCGCGCGCTCGCGTTCGTGGTGAAGACTCCCGGCGTCAGCCCCGCCTCGCAGCCGACCTGTGCACCGTTGCAGACCCCGAGCACCGGCACGCCATCGCGGGCGGCGGCGCGGACTGCTTGGATAATGGGTGCGCGCCCGGCCATCGCACCGGCTCGGAGGTAGTCGCCGTAGGAGAACCCACCGGGGAGGACGATGCCCGACGAATCCTCGGGGAGTCCGTCCTCGTGCCAGACCCGTTCGGCAGCGACGCCCACCTCGTGGAGTGCGCGCACGGCGTCGCGGTCGCAGTTCGAGCCGCCGAACTGAATCACCGAGACCGTCATCGGTTCTCGACCGCGACGTCGTGGTCGTGGATGGTCGGGTTGGCGAGCAGCCGTTCGGCCATCGAATCTGCGCGCTCTCTGGCGGCGGCTTCGCTCTCGGCGTCGAGGTCGACCTCGAAGCGGTCGGCCGCGCGGAGTTCGTCGAGTTCGAAGCCCAACCGTTCGAGCGCCTCGCGGGTGGTTTCGGCCTCGGGGTCGAGCACGCCCGGCTTCAGCCGCACCGTGACGATGGCGGTGTAGGCGGTCATGGGGACCCACGGGTTCCGGCGGGCGAAAGCGCTTCGGAACTACTCCAAGGTACGTACTGCTTCGACCGCGTCGTCGAGGTCGGGCGCATCGAACAACTCCCGGTCGAGATAGGCGTTCGCGCCGGCGGTGTAGAGGTCGCTCGCGGTCGTGATGACGTCCTCGGCGAGCGGGTCGGGGTCGGGTTCACAGAGCGCGCGCCAGTCGGTCCCGTCGGCGTTCTCGATTTCCTCTTTCGCCGCGGCGACGGCCGCGACCCATTCCGGTTGTGTGCGCTTGTGATGCTGTCGGAGCACCTCCTTCGATATCTCGTGGCCGTCGTACGAAAAGCGGTTCTCGTCGAAGGTTCCCACCACGTCCGCGACGCGAACCTCGCCGTCGTGGTAGAAGCACTCGATCTTGCCGTCCTCGTGGGTCAGTCCGACGTCATCTGCGCGCTCGGTCACGACCCGGTTGACCTCGCGGGCGAGCGCTGCAAGCTCGTCGAGGGTCGCCCGGCCGGCTATCGCGTCGGCTTCCTCCTGCGTGAGATAGCGGTCCTGTTCCTCGAACTTCGTCGAGAACTCGATGACCGGCTCCGGCAGTCGCACCGACTCGTCGGGCCACTCGACGACGTCGAGACCCACCTCGTCTGGGCCCCGGCGCGAGCGCAGACTCGACCCTCTGGGCACCGCGTTCCGGAAGACGATTTCGAGCGGAATCAGGTAGTTGTCGCCCGCTTCGGCGTGGAACGCTCCGTAGTCGTAGGCCCCATTTTCGGCCGGGAGGTCGGGGACCTGTACGAGGTCGATGACCATCTCGCGCGGTGGCTCGTCCGTATCGACGAAATCGACCACCGACCCGTCATCGACGACGCCGCGGTAGTGCGTCGAAATTCCTTCCGATTCGAGCAGCGAGAAGTTGTGAGCACCCATCGCACAGAGGCTCCGGCCCTTTTCGGGAATGGTGTCGGGCATGCGCCCCCAGTCGAAGATCGAGTAGGCGTCGGTGAAGACGAACCGCCCGCGACCGAGGGCGTCGGCCGTGGCCGCTCGCTCGACGCTGAAGTCCTTGACGCTGGTCATGGGGTGGGGTCGGCGGCGGCGAACTAAGCGGTTGTCATCCCGCGAGCAAACATATAGGTCGTTCCGCCACCAACTATACAGCCACGACCGCTCCAGAACATGACCGAGACCACCTGTTCGAAATGTGAGTCCCGTGGCGAATCCCAGTGGCGCATCCGGCTCGAAAACGAATCCGCGGACGGCGACGACCGGACGTCCTATCGGCTCTGTCGTGGCTGTTGGAACGAGCTGACCGCTCGATTCGAGGGGACCGACCGATGAGCAAAGACCCCGACCCACCGGGCGAGACGCCCGGCCCGACCCCGGCCGGAACGGACTGCGCGCTCTGTGGGACCGACCTCAGCCCGAGCGAGTACCCGAACTGCCGGGCCGTCCTCATCGACGAGAGCGGTCCCGGCGAGGAGACAGAGACGATTCGGATGGTCTGTCCGGACTGCTTTTTCGACCTCGACACCGAACTCTCGGACGCCTCGCCGTCGGGGCAGTCGGTCTGACGACCACCGTGGGATTTTAACGGATTCGCCGCGCCCGTCCATCCATGCAGCGCTCGCGTGGGGAGTTCGACTTCGAGTGCGTTCCCGAGACCGACCAGTCCTTCGAGAACGCCCTCCGGAAGACACAGGACGGAGAGCGGCTCGCGGTCGCCGACGGCATCGAACTCATCACCACCGGCACCGAGGAGGTGGGTATCGACCCCGAGCGCAAGGAGCGGGTGCTCGAAGCCGCCGACCGCCGCCGGGCAGAGATGGTGGGCGAGCGCGTCACCTTCGTCGCGAACCTCAACAACAACGTCACGACCGCCTGCAACACTGGCTGTCTGTTCTGCAACTTCAAGGACAGCTCACACCGGTTCCGAGCGGATGCCGAGGAGGCGCATGAGGGATTCACCAAGACGCCAGCGGAGTCTCGGGAAATCGTCCACAAAGCCGCCGAACGCGGCATCTACGAGGTCACGTCGGTATCGGGGCTTCATCCCGCCTTTGCGCTCGACGACGAACACCACGAAATTTTGACTACGTACGACGACGCCCCCAGACGGGTGAACTACCGCCCGCCAGCAGCCTACGATACCGACCCCGGAACGTATCTCGACCAGATGGACGCGATGAGCACTAGTGGAATGCATCTCCACTCGATGACTCCCGAGGAGGCCTATCACGCCCGCCGTGGCACCGACTGGAGCTACGAGGAAGTCTATCGGCGACTGAAAGAAGCGGGGCTGGACTCGGTGCCCGGCACGGCGGCCGAGATCCTGGTCGACGAGGTGCGGGACGTCATCTGTCCCGGCAAGATCGATACTGATGGGTGGCTGACGGCGATGGAAGCGGCTGCTGCGGTGGGCCTCGACATGACCGCGACGGTCATGTACGGCCACGTCGAGAACGCAGCCCACCGGATACGGCATCTCCAGCGCGTGCGCGAGCTACAGGACGAGACGGGTGCGATCACCGAGTTCGTGCCGCTGTCGTTCATCCATCCGAACACGCCGCTCGCAGAGCGCGGCATCGTCGAGTCGGGCGCGAGCGACGCCGAGGACGAACTCATGATCGCCGTTTCCAGACTGTTTCTCGACAACATCGACAACATCCAGTCGAGCTGGGTGAAATACGGCGACCAGCAGGGACTGAAGATGCTCTCCTGTGGTGCGAACGACTTCATGGGCACCATCCTCTCGGAGGAGATCACCAAACGTGCGGGCGGGGAGTTCGGCGAGTACCGGAGTTTCGACGAGTACGTCGAGATGATTGCGGCGATTGGTCGGACGCCGGCCGAGCGCTCGACGGACTACCGACAAGTACGTGAGATCGACACCGACGACCCCGACGGGCCGCGACTCGGGCCACAGGCCGACGGCACGCCGCTGTTCGACGGGACGAGCCACGCGCCGGCGGACGACTGATTCGACTGCTACCGACCAGTCACTGGCCCGAAAACTTGATTGCGCGAGCGGGAAACCCTCAATCAATGGCTGACTCCGTTCGTGCTGCGGTCAGTGATCGGTTGCGACCCCGGTCCATCCTCGGCTGGTTGGTCGTCGTCACCGCGCTCTGGTGGCTTTTCGACGAATCGACGGTACAAGTCGGAATGACCCTTGCGACCAGCGCTATCGTCGGACTTGCCGACGTTTCCACCGAGGCGTACGATCTCCGCTCGGACGTCGAAACGCTCGGTCTCGGGTTCGTGATGCTTCTCGGCGGTGTCTCATTGTTTGCATTCGGGACGAGTGTGGGCGTGGCCATCGTGTTCGCACTGGCCGGCGGCTGGATGGCTCTCGATGCCGGGCAGGTGCTCCGTCACGAGGGCTGGAAGGCAACCGACGACCACGACGACCGCGACGGGCACGACGTCTATCACGAATACGTCGTCAGACGGGTGGATAGCGAACTCCGCGAGCGGGCGCTGACGCGCCGCGAACTGTTCGATGCGCTCGACGCCGACGACCGAGCCATCGACCGGGCGCTCGACGTACTCGCCGAGCGCGGATTGCTCTCGCGCAACGGGAGCGAACTTCGGGTGTCCTCGCCGCCACAGCCGGGGACGTTTGAACGGGCTCGTTCGGGTATCGCCGCCCCATTCGCGCGACTCGCCCAGCCGCTCACCATCGAATTCGCTGACGGAGCGACCGATGGCGACACTCGCCCTCAACCGGTCGAGGAAGCCATTTCCGAGGGCAAGCGCGAACGCGAGCGGAAATCCGCCTGAGCCGCTCAGCCGGAGCGACAGTCAGTTCAGTCCCGCGCCAGTATCGTTCGGTAGCGCTTCCCGGCCTCGTCCTCGCGGTCGATTGCGCGCTCGATTACGGGCGACAACCAACCCTCCTCGACGTAGCGGTCGTGGGTCGGCAGGCGCTCAACGAGGGGGACGCCCGCATCGTCGGCAATCGATTCCAGTTCGCGCAGGGCGGGCCACGCGTAGTCGGGATTGATGTGGTCGTCGGTGATTGGTGAGACGCCGCCGAGGTCGTCGACGCCACAGTCGATGACCTCCCGGACGGGCGCGAGATTCGGTGGGACCTGCACCGAAATCTCCGCGGGCAGCGCGTAGCGAGCCATCGCCACCGCACGGCGGAGCGTCTCGACGGTGGGTGTGGGACCGCTCCAGCGCTCGTTTTCGGCCACGGGTTGGACGATGACCTCCTGAATATGACCGTACCGTTCGTGTAGCGCGCGAATGGCCAATAGTGACTCGGCGCGGTCGTCCCAGTCCTCGCCGATACCGACCAGAATGCCAGTCGTGAACGGAATCGAGACCTCGCCGGCCGCGCGGATCGTTTCGAGGCGCTGTTCGGGCGTCTTCTTTCGAGGACCGGAGTGGGCGTCGACCTCGGCGGTGGTTTCGAGCATCACGCCCATCGAGGCGTTCACGTCGGCGAGGCGGTCCATCTCTCGATACCGGAGGTCGCCGGGATTGCTGTGGGGGAGTAGTCCCACCTCCAGAGCGAGTTCGCACATCGCGTGGAGGTAGTCGTGAATCGAGTCGTGGCCCCACTCGTCGAGTTGGTCGTGGATGGCCGTATAGCGCGCATCCGGCGTGTCGCCAAAAGTAAACAGCGCCTCCGTACAGCCGGCATCCGCACCGGTTTCGAGTACCTCCCGAACTTCCTCCCGACTCATCAGTGAGGCCTCGCCGGGCGGGTCGAAGTACGTACAATAGGAGCAGGTGTACCGGCAGGCCGTCGTCAGCGGGACGAACACGTTGCGCGCGAAGGAGAGTTCCGGCACGGGGTCGACGTCGTCGGGATCCACAGTGCGGAGGTGGTTGCGCTCGTCGGCGGCGATGTCGGGCGCGGCGATACCGGCCATGAAGACGACTCGTGGCGGATAGGCAAAAGACTGTCCGGAAGCCGATGTCGGAGGGCGTGGAGGGGACGACACCGGTCACGACGGTGCGCGAGTCGGCTCGCGCGGATGGAGATGGGGTGTCACACGACAAAACGGTTGTCCCACCTTCGACCCGATTCAGCCGTTCTCATCGTGCTCGGTGCGCGTGACACCGACGCGACCCGCACCGTGAGAAAGCCGAACCCCGGCTCGGTCGAGCCACGCGCGCGCTCTCCCATCCCCGTGGACGAGCACCTCGACGAGGTCGGCGCGTTCGTCGATATCGGTCCCGAGCCGGAGCGAATCAACCGTCTCGACGCTCGCGCCGATGCGACGGGCACGTTCGCGGTGGTCACAGTACGACGTGCCGTGATAGTCGACCCGAAAATCGGGATGGCAAGCAACGAGCGCGTTCGTCCCGCCGCCGCGACCGGGTGCGAGCACCACGTCGGCGTCGGAGGCGAACAGCTCCGAGAGCGCGGCGGACGTCGCGAGCGGGAGGTCGGCCATCACGACCGCGACGGGCGAGGTGGTTTCGACGATTGCGTTCACGGCCACGGTCAGCGGGCGTTCGTCGACGGTCGTGGGGGCATCGCTCTCGACCGGTGCGGTCGCGAGGAGTTCGGGGTCGTGGCCGCTCTCGCGGATGGCAGCGAGCACGTCGAGGAGCATCGCGCGAGCGAACGCGCGGCGCTCAGAGAGCGTCAGAAAGCTGTCAAGGCGCGTTTTCGGCTGTTCGGCCGCGAACGGGACGACGACGCGCATACGGAAGCTACGAGTCGAAGGAGAAATTCCCGGCGGTCGCCACGCGACGCATCGCCCTACCGGATGCCGAGATACGACGCGAACGTCCTCAAGTCCGATTCGCTGCGCCCGAACGCGGTGATGTCGTTGTCCGCCACTGTGTTGTCGATTTCGAGCGAACGCGCTTGGTCCGGGCCGAAGGGGACGAACGGGACGGGACCGATGAGCGTCCCGCCGACTTTCGCCAGGGACGTCGGGACGTGGACGACCGATACGGACTTCCCTTCGGCGCGATAGACCAGTTTCGTCACGTCCCCGAGCGTCAAAACAGCGGGCCCGCCGATCTCGTAAATTTGGCTGACGTGTTCGTCGTCCTCGATGCTATCGACGAGCATCGGCGCGAAGTCGCCGACCCAGATAGGCTGAAATCGTACCGTGTTCGCGCCCGGCAGCCCCGTCACGTACGGCGTCGTGAGCATCTTGGTGAAGGAGGCGAACTCGTCGCCGTCGCCGAACACCACCGAGGGTCGGAAAATCGTCCAGTCGAGGTCCGAGTCACGAACGACCCCCTCGGCCTCGCCCTTCGCCCGGATGTACGCTGTCGGTCCCTGCGGGTCGGCCCCGAGCGCGCTCATCTGGACGAATCGCCCGACATCGTGTTCCTCAGCCGCCCGGACGGCGTTCTCGGTCCCGCCGAGGTGGACCGCGAAGTGGCGTTCCTCGCCGCCCGAGGGCTGATAGAGCGCCGAGAGCGCGACGAGATTCACCACGGCATCCCGGCCCTCGAACTGCTCTGCGATGGAGTCGTAGGCCGTCACGTCGCCGACGGCGGTGGCGACGCTCTCGTCGAATACCGACGAGTCCGGGTCCCGAGAGAGCGCCGTCACGTCGTGGCCGCGTCCGGCCAGTTCGTCACAGAGATTTCGCCCGACGAAGCCATCGCCGCCGGTCACGAGGACATCCATATCTCGACTATCCGCGCTGGCGACCTAAAACTACCGTCACCGGAAGGCGAGACTTACCCGTCGGCGGGCGAACGACACGCATGCTCGTCACGATAGAGGGTATCGACGGCAGCGGCAAGACCACCGTCTGGGAGGCGCTCCGCGAATCCCGCGACGGCGTGTTCACCTGCGAACCGACGGACTCGTGGTACGGCGAGGCGGTCGCACGCTCGATTGAGGACCCGGAGGCCGACCCGCTCGCCGAACTCTTTCTGTATACCGCAGACCACGCCGCCCACCTCGCAAACACTGTGCGCCCCGCACTCGACGACGGCGAACTGGTCGTCTCCGACCGGTATTCCGATTCGCGCTACGCCTATCAGGGCGCGGCGCTCGATGGAGTGATAAAGCGACCGATGGAGTACATCCGCGGGGTACACCAGCCGTGGACGCGCCCACCGGACATGACTGTGTATCTCGACATCGACCCCGAGACCGGGGCGGCGCGGAGCGGCGCGACCAACAAGTTCGAGCAGGCGGGCTATCTCGCCGCCGTCCAGTCGAACTACGAGCAGCTCATCGAGTACGAACCCGAGCGGTTCGTCAGGGTCGACGCGAGTCAGTCGCCGGAGGACGTACTCGGCGCGGTCGAGACGGCGTTGGACCGACTACTCGACTAGGACTGTTCGAGGCGCTCGGGCAGTTCGACCTCGGCAGGCGCGGGCATCCAGAAGTAATCGAAGGTGACCCCGAGCGCGAACGGGAGCGCGACCGCGACGGCGAGCACGGTAATGGGACTGCCGAGGTCCGGTCCGAGACCGAGCGGTCCCGTGAAAGCCAGGGTTGTGAGCACCTGCACGGCGGGGACGAGCACGAGCACGTAGAGAGCAATCCCCCAGCGGGTGGCGAGGCGAACGCGCAGGAACCGCGTGGCGAGTGCGGCAACGGCGGCGTTGACGCCGACGACGACGAGCAGTCCCACGATGTCGGCGACCGAGACCATG
>CAZJHA010000032.1:10656-14901 GCA_964545755.1 uncultured Halobacteriales archaeon
ACCGCACTCGGTCGGGGTAACGTTATTGTGACCGCCGATGTAGAGTGGGTATGCGATTCGTTATCGTCGGTGCCGGTCGGGTGGGGCTGCGGACGGCGCGCGTGCTCGCCGAGGAGGGCCACGAGGCGACCGTCATCGACAACGACCCCGCGCAGTTGGAACGGCTCTGGAGCGAGCGCCTCGAAATCGTTGAGGTCATCGAGGGCGACGGCAGCCGCGAGGAGGACCTGCTGGAGGCAGGTGTCGCGGATGCCGACGCGCTCGGCGCGCTCACCGGCGACCTCACGACGAACTTCGTCGCCTGCATGGTCGCCAAGGCCGCGGACTGTCGGACCGTGATGCGCGCCGATGACGACTACTATCAGAACATCTATCGGAAGTACGCGCGGGAGGTCGACGAGGTGGTCTATCCCGAGCGCCTCGGCGCAATCGGTGCGAAGAACGCCCTCGTCGGCGGTTCGACCCGGGCCATCGCCGACATCGCCCAGCACCTCCAGCTCGTCGAGTTCACCGTCACCGAGTCCTCGCCGATGCGTGGCTACACCCTGAGCGAACTCGAACTTCCCAGCGGGGCCGAGCTGCTCGCCTTCGGCAAGGAGGGCGAGGCGGTCGACCTGCCGCGTGCCGACGACTCGCTCGAACGCGGCGACAGACTCGTTGCGCTGGCCGATTTCGACGCGCTCTCGGACGTGCGGCGCATCGTCGTCGGGACAGTTTAGAGGGGCATCGGGCCGCGCTCGCCCTCACTGTCGCCCTCCGTCCGGGCGCGCGCGAGGAGGTCGGCCACGGGCGGCAGGTAGGAGTAGCCCGGAACGATGCCCTCGACGTAGGTCCCCTCGGCGTATTCGATGAGCGCCTTCGCCGCCTCGGCCGCCCGCGCCCCGTCGTCGAGTGTGACCGTCCATTCGACGACCACCTCCCCGTCCCGGCGCTCGACGGTCGGGTCGGGAACCTCGACATCCGCGCGCGTCGCCCCCGCGGCGTCTTCGAGTCGGAGCGAGAGCGTCTCGAACCAGCCGTCCTCGACCACCTCGTCGACCGACTCCTCGGCGGCGGCGTCGAGCGTCGGCATCGTCACTGACACCCGATACTCGTCGCCATCGACGACGACCCGGCCGTCGAACGGCGTGGTCGTGAGCGCGTACTCACCGTCTTCCGTTTCGTAGGCATCGTGGGTTGTGAACGCGTTGGTCATGGCTGTGGTCGGGTGCTCGCGGGCAAAAGCGCGTCGTCAGCGGTCGTCGAGGATCGAAAGAACGGCGCTCGCGACGGCCTCGAAATCACTCATCGTCAGGCCGTCAGTCGTGACGAACACGCCGTCGTGCTCGGTCGTGATACGCAGGAGATAGCCGTTCTCGAAGACGCGAATGGTGTGGCGATAGCCACCGAGTTCCGAGCTTTGGTAGGCGTTTCTGGTGTTCTTGAAGTCGTGCCACTCGTGGCCGATGAAGCTCATCACGTCCGCATCCCGTTCGAGGTCCTCGCGGAGGTAGAGCTGGTCGTAGTCGGTGCGTGTGAAGTAGGTCACCGAGCGGAGGCGGTCGCCGGTCGCGGTGCGGGCGGCCGTCACGAGCTGGTCGGCGACGTCGCCGGCGAGCAGGTCCGAGTCCATCGTGTGAGCGCTCATGCGGAATCGTGATAAATACGTCGCTCGGATTCCGCGATAGTCCTCGCCGACAGCCATAAGTAAACAGCACCGTATGTGTACGTGTATGGCGACGAAGACCATCACCATCACTGAATCCTCCTACGATAGGCTCAAATCGCTCAAGCGGGGCGGCGAGAGCTTCAGCGAGCTCATCGAGCGACTCACCGAGGCCGAAACGGACCCGCTGAGCGGTTTCGGTGCGCTTTCGGATGTCGAGGGATATGCCGAGTCGGTTGCGGAGGGACGTGCGGAAATGGACCGAGAGTTCGAGGAACGAGCCGATGATCTGTTTCGATAGCAGTTTTCTGGCCGACTACCTCCGAGGTCACGAGTATACGAGGGGGTTCATCGAGGCACACGACGGCACGGCATTTTTCACTACCAGCGTCGTGCTGTTCGAGCTAGGCTACGGCGCATTAAAACACCCCTCACCGTCCGAAACGCTGCGGGCAGTGAACGAGAACCTCGACTGGCTGCGGGTGGAAGGGTTCGATGCCGACGCGGCGCGGGAAGCGGCGACGATTCAGGACGAACTGCGGAGTGAGGGCGCGGTGTTGTCGGTTCCCGACGTGCTGATAGCCGGCAGTGTGCGTGCGGTCGATGGAACGCTGGTGACTGGAGACGGTGATTTCGAGCGTGTGAATGGTCTCGACGTTCGTCACGTGAATCGATAACGGCCAAGGGATGCGAGGGAAGGGATTTGAACCCTCGGACTCCTGAGAGAGCGGGTCTTAAGCCCGCCGCCTTTGGCCAGACTCGGCCACCCTCGCGCAGTTCACCGTTCGCCCGCGAGCGAAAACCCGTTTCGATTCACCAGTCGACCGAGAGCGTGCCGTCGCCGTTGGGATCGGGCGCGAGTTCCTCGTTCGTCCGCCTGTCGACGACGTGGATCACGCCCCGGTCCTTTTTCGCCGGGCAGACCTCGGCGGCTTCGAGGTTGGAATCGAGTTCGTCCTCGGTGATGAAGTACGATTCAGGTTCGGCGATCCCACTCGTGATGTTCATCGACCAGTTGTCCGAAACCTCGGCGCATTTGCCCGCCGCGATGCACTTGTTCGCCTCGAAGATGATCTTATAGGGCTTCTCCGAGACCGGTGGTGCGTCGCGCTCGCCGATAGCACTCGGGTCGACGGGTTCGTCGGGCATGGGGAGAGAAGGAACTCCGCGAGGTTTCGTCTGTCGGTTCTACTCGTGGACCTCGACCGACTCCAAGACGACTTCCTCCTGTGGCTGGTCGTTCGCGTCGGTCGGCACGGAGCCGATCTCCTCGACGACGTCCATGCCTTCGACCACCTGTCCGAAGACCGCGTGGCGGTCGTCGAGGTGAGGCTGGGCGTCGAGCGTGATGAAAAACTGCGAGCCGTTCGTGTCGGGTCCCGAATTGGCCATCGAGAGCGTCCCCGCCGAGTCGTGGCGCAGCTCGTCGTGGAACTCGTCGTCGAAAGTGTAGCCCGGTCCGCCCCGCCCCGTCTCGTCGGGGTCGCCACCCTGAATCATGAACCCCTCGATGACGCGATGGAAGGCCACGTCGTCGTACAGCGGTTCTTCTACTGTGTCGCCGTCGTCTTCCCACTCCTGCTCGCCGGTCGCCAACCCAGTGAAATTTTCGACCGTTCGTGGCGCGCGCTCGTCGTACAGTTCGACCTCGATGTCGCCGCGATTGGTATGTAGCGTCGCGTCTGTCATACCCACGCGACGACGGCCCGATGGAAAACCCTGCCGGCTCAGAAGTTTCGGAGGTCGTCCAACACTGTTTCGGCGCTGCCGTCGGCGATGACCTCGCGGGCCATCGAAAGTCCGTCGTCGAGCGTCTCGCAGTCCTCGCGGGCGTAGATTCTGAGTGCGCCGTTGAGGGCGATGGCGTCGGCGAATCGGCCCTCGCGCTCGCCCGCGAGCACGTCCTCGGTGATCGCCGCGGAGTCCGTAGCGACGGTATCGACGGCGAGGTCCTCTTCAGCGAAGTCCATGCCGTATTCGGCAGTTTTGATCTCGAAGTCGTCGAGGTCACCGTCCTCACCCACCGCGACCGTCGTCGAACCCGGGCGGATGTCGTCATATCCTTCCATTCCCTGAAACATCACCACACGGGGGACGTCGTAGCGCTCGCTGGCGTCGAAGGTGTCGATGATGCGCTTGGCGTAGGGCAGGTGGTAGAAGCTCCCCAGATGGACATCGGCATCGGCGGGGTTGGCGAGCGTCTCGATGGTGTTGACGAACGTTCGCACGCCCATCATGTCTCGGCGGTCTTCGAGGGACGTGACGCCGGGGTTGAACTTCGGCTGGTAGTAGAAGCCAAAGCCGGTCTCGTCGGTCATGTCGGCACTTTCGGGAGGGCTGAGGTCGGTGCGTACGCCCAGCTCGTCGAGGACGTGCTTGTAGGCGTCCTGTTTTTGGGTGGGCACGCGGTCACCGGAGTGTGCGACCACCGGGGTGCCGGCCGCGGCGGCGACGATTCCCGCACCGACCCCCAGCAGGGCGGAGCGGCCCTTCCCGTCGTAGTTCGCCCCGCAGTCGACGGGGTCGCAGTCCGGCGGGGCGAATTCGACTGATTGGTCGGCCATCACGTCGATATAGGCGGCCAGTTCGTCGGGCGTGTT
>CAZJHA010000033.1:0-1666 GCA_964545755.1 uncultured Halobacteriales archaeon
ATCTGGGGATAGAGGATGTCCGCCATCTGGGTGATGACGCTCTGCATGTGCGAGATGTTGGTCTCGCCGTCGAAGCCATACAGCGCCTGCATCTCCGAGAGGTTCGCCTGCGAGCCGAGTTCGAAGGCGAGGTCCTGCAACTCGCGATTCGTGGATTGCCGATAAATCTCCCCCTCCTCGGGGTCGAACCCGAGCGCGATGAGGCTCAGCAGGTACTCGCGGGTATGCCGGGCGATTTCGTCCCACGACAGCCCGCGGGCGCTGTGGGCCTCCATGTCGGCGATGAGCGCGTAGGCGTCGCCGCCCTGTTGTTGGTGCCAGACGATTTCGTCGATGACGAGTTTGTGGCCGATGTGTGGGTCGCCGGTCGGCATCCACCCTGAAAGAACGGCGAACTCCTCGCCGGCGGCCATCGCGCGCGCGACGCGGTCGTACCCCCGATGGCCGAAGATGACCCCGCGGCGCATCAGGTAGTGTGGCGTTGGCACGTCGGGCAGCACGTCGTCGAAGGCCTCGATGCCGAACTCCTCGAAGAGGTTGCGGTAGTCGGCAACCGTCGAGGACCCCCACGGGTCGAGCGTTGTCTCGTCGGCTCCAGTCGCTGTGCCACCATCAGGGAGTGGGCGGTCCGGCGCTCGTCGGTCGTCCGCGGAGTGTGGGTCGGTCATGGTGTGATTCGCTCGACGGCGAGCCAGTCGATGTCTCCATTCATGTGGGTCAGCGCAAAAGCCATTCGCTTGTGGACCCCGCCGGCCAGCCGCACGTCCAGCGAGAGTTCGCGCGGACCGAAGGCATATTCGGTGGGAAGCACGCGCACGAGATACTCCGAATGGCCGAGGTTTTCGACCGACTCGACGTTCGAGTAGGTTCGGAAATCGGCACCGAACTTGAAGCCGGTCTTCGGGACGAGACCCGACCGGCGCAGCGCCGCGTAGACAGCGAGCCGGCGGTCGAACCGTTCGCCTTCGACCGTCCGCCCGCGCTCGACGACTGTTTCGGCTCCGCCGCCGAAGTCGAGCACCCCTTCGCGCGCGAGGAAGGCCGCCTCGACGAGCGAGAGCTGGAGCGGCCCGCCCTCGGCCCCGCGTCCGGCGAGGCGCTGGCCATAAAACGCCTGTTCGTAGAGGTCATCGGGAGGGTTCCAGAGCACGGTTCTGTCCGCCAGCAGGTCGGCAGCGATCCCAGTCGGCGGCTCGTAGTCGGTGTTCCCCACCATCTCGGGGCGCGAGGTATCGAGGTACGTGAGTTCGCTCTCCTCGTCGACGACCGCGAGGACGACATCCCCGAGGTCGCTTGCCTGCACCGACTCGCGCTCGCCGACGACGCGCACGCGGTAGGCAACCGCGTCGTCCCACGGCCCGTTGCCCTGCGGGTAGACCACGAGGTCCGTGTTCGGGGCGTCGTCGGCATCGACCCAGCCCTCGCGGGCGGGCGAGAGGTAGAACCCGCGCTCGCGGAAGTCCTTGTAGACGAGAAAGCGGACCACACAGTCGGTCGCGGCGAGAAACTCCCGAAGGCCCAGTCCATCGACCGCATCGAGGTCGTCCCGAAAGAGCAGGTGGGCGGCCTCGACCGGCGCGAGCGTAACGCCCGACCCGTCGGGCCGGCCGTAGCCACTGGAATCGTAAAACCGCTGGCGCGCGTCGCCACCGACCCGGACGACGCC
>CAZJHA010000033.1:1766-4587 GCA_964545755.1 uncultured Halobacteriales archaeon
AGCCACTGGAATCGTAAAACCGCTGGCGCGCGTCGCCACCGACCCGGACGACGCCACCGTCGAGCGTGCCTTCCATAGCGATAGCGGGTCGCGCGGCGACAAGTGGTCTGCGGTCGAACAGTCGAGCTCAGCCGGCGCGCTCGCAGGTCGCATCGAGACACCGTTTTCCGCTCGATATCGAACGCCGGCAGCCCGCAGTCCCGACAAACCTGTCGAACACGTCCGCGCCCGTCGGCAGACCGTAACGCGTCACACTCAATCGACCCAGACGGTCCTAGTCGCCGTCACCGGAGCCAACGGCAGGTCGGGAAAGACGACCTCGACGGTGAATTTGAGCGTGTCGGGGTCGCCACCGAAGACCGGTGCCGGCACCGTCTCCGTCCCCAAAAACGAACTCGTCACGGTCATCTCGGTGTCGTTGACCGACACGCGAATCCCGGCGCGCGCGCCGTCACCGCCGTTCTCGATGGTGACCTCGCAGAGTTCGTTCTCGCCGCGCGCGATACGCTCGGGGAACGTCCCCCAGTCGATGGACAACGCGGGGAGTTCGCGCGCGCTCTCGACGACCCGCTCGGCGACACCCTCGGTGAGACCGGCGGCGACGAGGTCATCGACACCGGCGTCAACGGCGGCCGCTGGCGTTGCGATGCCCTCGTCGGCGAGTTTGCTCGCCCGGCCCGGCCCGACGCCGTCGATGGCGGTGAGCGCGACCGACTCCGCCCCGACACCGTTCTCGACGCGCGCCGCCACGCGACGGGCACGATTGGCCTCCCACGCGGAGCCGAAGCGGTCGAGGAAGGCTCTGAGAGCGGCGAGCAGGCGTACGGCGTTCTGGCGGATGACCCATGCGTCGCTGCGGAGTTCACTCGGCGTCACCGCGCGCGTGCTCGATGCGAGGATGGCGAGTACCTTCCGTCTGCCGGGGTCCAACTCGCCGTGGCCGTCGAGCACGCTCTCGATGGCGTCGCGCTCGGCCCGACGGGCGTTCACGCTGTCGAATTCGGCGCTTCGGGCGACCGTTTCGAGGATGTCGTCCGTCGAGGGGTCGGTACCCGCGAGGTCGAAAAATCGGTGGGCAGTCGGCAGCCGGAGGTAGTACGCCGATGCGAGCGCCCCCACCGAAGTGGCCGACACGTGGCCCTCCTCGATGGCGACGAAGCCCCGGTCTTCGAGCGTCGAGAGTGTCTCGCGGACCCGCTCTCTGAGCGCCGCGACCGCGCCCTCGTCGGCGCTGCGTTTGGCACGGACGAACGCGAACGTCGTTTCGAGCCACTCCATCACGTCCGGCACGTCGTCGATGGTGCCCATCGCTATCTCGGCGTTGAGATGCGTATCGAGGTCGGCCGTGAGATGGGAGTCGATCTCCGTGCCATCGCGGAGCAGTTTCCGATACCGCTCGGCATCCGCACCGTCACAGACCACGTAAGCGTAGCCCGCGTCGTCGTAGCCCGGCCGGCCCGCCCGCCCGAGCATCTGGAGCACGTCGAGCGGACTCATGTCGACCTCGCCTTCGAGGGGGTCGTGATATTTGGTGTCTCGAATCACGACACACCGGGCAGGAAGGTTGACCCCCCACGCGAGCGTCGAGGTCGAAAAGAGGAGTTGTATTTTCCCCTCGCGGAACCACTGCTCGACGTGGTCCTTGTCGGATTTCGACAGTCCTGCATGGTGGAAGGCAACGCCATCGAGCGCCGAATTGCGGAGGGTCTGGTTTTCGAGGACTTGCGTCTCGGTGTGGAAATCGTAGTCGCCGCGTGCGCCGATGGGAACGTCGCGCGAGGCGAGTTCGTCGCGTGCTTTCTCGGCGGCCCGGACCGTGTCCTGTCGGGAGGCGACGAAGACCAGCGCCTGCCCGTCCGCGCGGATGTGCTCTTCGGCCAAATCGAGCGCGCGGTAGAGTCGCCTGTATTTATCCGCGAAGGCGTTCTCGCCGTGGGTGTAGGTGCGGACGCCTGATTCGAGGTCGACAGGTCTGTACTCCTCGCCGAAGTCGAAGGTCGTCTCCGGGGGCGCATCGAGCCAGTCGGCGACCTCTTCGACGTTTGGCATCGTTGCCGAGAGCGCGACGATGCGCGGGGCCGCGAGCCGCCGGAGCCGCGAAACCGTGACTTCGAGCACGCTGCCACGTTTTTCCGAATCGAGCAGGTGGACCTCGTCGATGACACAGCAGGCGACGTCGGTGATGAAGCCGTACCGAGGTGAGTCGTGCTTTCGCGTGGCCGAATCCACTTTTTCGGGCGTCATCACGAGGATGTCGGCGCGTTCGGCCCGACGAGGATTCAGGTCGCGCTCGCCGGTGACGACGTACACGGAGTACCCCATCTCCTCGAACCGTTCCCACTCGCTTTCCTTCTCGTTGGTGAGTGCACGCAGCGGCGCGATGAACAAGGCTGTACCGCCGGCTTGGAGACACTTGCAGATGGCGAGTTCGGCGAGGGCGGTCTTGCCCGATGCCGTCGGCGCGCTGGCGACGACGTTTTCGTCGCTGTCGAGGATCGCCGGCAGCGCCTCGCGCTGCATCCGGTTGAACGACTCGAAGGCGAAGGCGTCGGCGAACTCGGGGACCGCCTCGGCGACGTTCATGGGGATTGCTCCCGGGAGCAATCCGTACGAACACGGCGTGAGCGGAGCGAGACGACGGGGCTCACGGACCCCTCCGACGGGTTCGACGGGCGTATCGCAGGCGATGTGAAACGGCGAGAGTCACGTGAGTGGTCGTGCGAACGGGGCGGCCAAAGGCGTTTCCGTACCGCATCGAAGCGATAAGAACGGTCGAGCGAGGGCGTCATCCGTCGAAATCCGCGTCAGCACCGTCGGCATC
>CAZJHA010000033.1:4687-14873 GCA_964545755.1 uncultured Halobacteriales archaeon
GCGTCGCCGTCGAAGCCATCCACGTCGCGGTCGGCGTCGGTGCCGTCCGAGTCGCTATCGCGGTCGGCACCGTCGGCATCGGCGGCGGTATCGATGTCATCCAGATCGGCGTCGCCATCGTGGACTTCGGCTGCACCCCGCCGTGGGGTGCGCTCGCTCTCGGGCGGGTCGCGTTCGGTGAGGTCGTCGCCAGCGAGGTAGAGATAGACAGGCGGAACGACATAGGCCACGATGGCGATGGCGACGAACCACTGCTCGAAGTACGCGAGCAGCCCCAATCCCGTGAGCGCCGCCGTCGCCGCAGCGTGGATGCCCGTCCGCTGTTTCGTGTATCGCCGGTAGTACTCCCATCCCCGGCGAAGTCGGCCCGTACTCACTATGTGCATGGCTAAACTAGCGTCGCCGGCGTAATCAGCCTGTCTCCCGTTCAGTCGGCGGCGACGCGTTCGCTCGCACGTCGGAGCATTCCGTTCGCACTCTCGTGGCGGTAGTATGCCCAGAGACCGACGGCAGCGGCGATGTTCGATAGCGTCACGGCCCAGAAGACCGCGACGACGCCCACACCCAGCAGAACGCCGGCCCCGGCGGCGATGGGCAGGCGAACGGCCCAGAACTGGAGCAAGGTGGCGACGAAACTCGTCCGGCTGCGCCGCGCGCCGTTGAAGCCGGCCTCGAAGAGATAGGCCGCGCCGATGGCCGGATAGCCGTAGGCGAGAATCCGGAGGTACTCGACCGTGAAGTCGAGCGCGCGCTCGGTGAGTGCGGGTGCGAACGCTATGGCGAGCGCGGTCGGAACGAACCACTGGACGAGACCGATAACCGCGAGACCGCCCGCGGCGATACCGACCCCGAGATACGTCGCCCGCCGGGCGCGGTCCGGTCTCTCGGCCCCGAGGTTCTGTCCGATGACGCTCTGGGCGGCCTGTTGAAGCCCGATGGCCGGAACGAAGGCGATGGCGGCGATGCGCGCGCCCACGGAGTAGGCGGCGAGACCGGCTGCTCCGCCGGCGGCAAAGGCCACCGCGACGACGAGCACGCGGACGACCTGCCTGACGACGCCCTGTCCGGCGACCGGCGCGCCCACGTCGAGCAGTTCGCGGAGTTCGTCGATACGGAAGACTGCGGCCGCGCGCGAGTACATCCAGCCGTTCCGTCCCCGAAGAGCGAGCGCCGCCGCGAGGACGAACCCGGCACCGAAGCCGGCCACCGTGGCAAGCGCCGCGCCCCGAACCCCGAGCGCCGGCGCTGGTCCCCAGCCGAATATCAACACCGGGTCGAGCGCGAGATTCACGCCGACGGTGGCGACCGAGACGTACAGCGGCGCACGCGAGTCGCCCCACCCGATGAAGGTCGCCTCGATGGCGTCGCTGGCTCCCGCGAGCGGCATCCCGACCGCGAACACCGCGAGATAGGTCGCCGCGAGGCTCGTGACCGTTCCGCCGGTTCCGGGCTGGGCGAGCGTGAGGAGGTCCGTCAGCGGGCGCGCGCCAAAGGCGAGGAGTACGCCACCGACGAGTCCCAACCCGACCACGAGCCAGAGACCGGTGAAGGCGGCCCGGCGTGCAGCGGGAACGTCATCGCCGCCGACGCGCTGGGAGACGAGGATCTGCGTGCCGACGAACGGGGCGGTGATGACGAGCGCGAAGGTCAGGGCGACGACGGGCAGCGAGAGGCCAACCGCGGCGACGGCCGTGGAACTCAGCCGCCCGAGCCAGAAGAGGTCGACGACCTGCTGGACGACCTGCACGAGGTTCTGGACCAGCAGGGGTGCCGCGAGCACGACGAGCGCACGCGGGAGCGACCCCTCGGTGATGTCCTCGGGCGAGACGTCGAGCATACGTCGCTATCGCTCGTCTTCGTAGTTAATCGTTCGCGTAACCGCGGGGAAAACAGTCGTCGTCAAAGTACCGGGTGCGTTCGTTACTCGTATTCGCCCTTGTCCACGTCCGGTTCGGGTTGGACGGACATCCCGACGCGCTGTTGAGGGACGAAGTGAGCGAGGTCGGTCGTGGTAACGATGCCGACGGGTTTGCCGTCCTCGGTCACGGGAAGCTTCTTGACGGTGTTTTTGCCCATGCGCTCGCCGGCAGCCCCCACGCTGTCGTCCGGGCGGATGGTGACGACCGGCTCGGACATCAGTTCGGCGACCGCCGTCCCGGTCGGATCGAGACCCTCGGCGACGCTGCCGACGATGTCGGTCTCGGTGACGATGCCCTCGATGCGCTCCTCGCCGACGACGAGCGACCCGATACCCTGCTCGGTGAGCGCGCGGGCAGCCACCGCGACCGTCGTCTCGCCAGTGACCGTTCGAACCGGTGTCGTCATGATCTCGCTCACGGATGTGTCCTTCATCGGCGTGTGAAGGCTGTCGCTCGCCCGACTTAACCATAATGGTCGTTCCGGCAAGATTCGTTCGAACCGACGAACCGCACGTTTTTGCCGGGCGAACCCCGAGGGTGGGTATGAGTCGCGCGCGCAAGCCCGAGTGGCTGAAGACCCGTCCACCGTCGGGCGAGCAGTTCACCGACATCAAACGGACGCTGCGCGAGCGCGACCTCCACACCGTCTGTGAGGAGGCCAACTGCCCGAACATGGGCGAGTGCTGGTCCGGCCGGGACGGACCGGGTACGGCGACCTTCATGCTGATGGGCGAGCGCTGTTCGCGCGGCTGTAACTTCTGTGACGTTCAAACCGGCGGCATGAGTCCGCTCGACCCCGACGAGCCGGAAAACGTCGCCGATGCGGTCGCCGAAATCGGGCTGGAGTACGTGGTGCTCACCAGTGTGGACCGCGACGACCTCGACGACTACGGAGCCGCCCACTTCGCCCGCACCATCGAGGCCATCAAGGAACGCGACCCCGAGATTCTCGTGGAGGTCCTGATTCCGGACTTCCAGGGCGAACCCGAGTTGGTCCGGGAGATCATCGACGCGGGTCCCGACGTCATCGCGCACAACATCGAAACAGTCGAACGGCTCCAGTGGCCCGTCCGCGACCGCCGGGCGAACTACTCCCAGTCGTTATCGGTGCTCGAACAGGTCGAGCGGGAATCGGACATTCACACGAAGACCTCCATCATGCTCGGCGTCGGCGAGTACGACCACGAGGTCTATCGGACCCTCTCGGACCTGCGGGAGGCCGACGTGGACGTCGTGACCCTCGGTCAGTACCTCCAGCCATCGCGCTCGCATCTCGACGTTTCGTCCTACGTGCACCCCGACAAGTTCGAGACGTGGCGTGCGGTCGCCGAGGAGGAACTGGGCTTTCTGTACTGTGCGAGCGGGCCGATGGTCCGGTCGTCGTACAAGGCCGGCGAACTGTTCGTCGAGGCCGTGCTGGGCGAGGGTCAGTCGGTCGAACAGGCCCGCCGGTCGGCGCGGGCGGTCTCGCAGTCGGCCTGACGGTGCGCTGGTTCGCGTTCCACCGGGTCGCCCGACAGCCGAAGTTCCGATATCACACCTGAAACTCGGTAGCCACGGCTCGACGTGCCGATTACTCGATAACGGGTGCCAGTAGTGACGAAACCACCATTTTTCGTGTGTGAATAGGACGCACGGACGGTTTCTGGCTGGTGGGTGGCAAGAATGGCAGTCAGGAAAACCCTTTTACAAAAAGAATATAACTGCGGCAATCGATTGTGTGGATATGTCAGCGAGGTGGCTCCGCCCGTGAGCACGTTACAGCACGCCCCCGGTGAGCGCATCGAGATACTCGACGAGAACGGACAGGTACGCGACGGCGCGACGGTGCCCGACGTGAGTGAGGAGATGCTAGTCGGGATGTACCGCGAGATGCGGCTGGTGCGCCATTTCGACCAGCGCGCCGTCTCGCTCCAGCGACAGGGCCGCATCGGCACCTACCCGCCGCTGTCGGGCCAAGAAGGTGCACAGGTGGGAAGCGCCCACGCGCTCGCCGATGAGGACTGGCTCTTTCCGAGCTATCGCGAACACGGCGCGTCGCTCATCAAGGGGTTCTCGCTCGAACGTACGTTGCTCTACTGGATGGGCCACGAGGTGGGATATGACCAAGAGGACGCCAACATCTTCACGCCCGCGGTGCCGATTGCCTCCCAACTCCCCCACGCGGTCGGCGCGGCGTGGGCCTCCAAATTGAAGGGCGAGGAGAAGGCCTTTCTCTGTTACTTCGGCGACGGCGCAACGAGTGAAGGGGACTTCCACGAGGCGATGAACTTCGCCGGGGTGTTCGACACACCCACCATCTTCTTCTGTAACAACAACCAGTGGGCGATTTCCGTGCCCAGAGAGCGCCAGACCGCGAGCGAAACGCTCGCCCAGAAGGCCGACGCCTACGGCTTCGAGGGGATTCAGGTCGACGGGATGGACCCGCTCGCGGTCTATCGCGCGACGAAAAAAGCCGTCGAGAAGGCCAGAGACCCCGACGGGGACGAGAAGCGGCCGACGATGATAGAGGCCGTCCAGTACCGCTTCGGTGCCCACACGACCGCCGACGACCCATCGGTCTATCGGGAGGACGACGAGGTCGAAGAGTGGAAGCGAAAGGACCCGATCCCGCGGCTGGAGGCGTATCTCGAAAGTCAGGGACTGCTCGACGACGAGCGTATCGACGCCATCGAGGAGGCAATCGAGGCCGAGGTGGCCGATGCCATCGACGCCGCCGAGTCCCACGAGCGCCCCGACCCCGAAGAGATGTTCGCGGACGTCTACGCCGAGATGCCCAAACGGCTCGACCAGCAGCTACAGTATCTCAGACGCCTGCGCGAGGACCACGGCGACGAGGAACTCCTAGAATGAGCACGACAGAACACCAGGAGACCGGAGAGACACAGAGCCTGACGCTCGTCCAAGCCGTCCGTGAGGGGCTGGCCGGCGAGATGAGTCGGGACGACGACGTGCTCGTGCTGGGCGAGGACGTCGGCAAGAATGGAGGCGTTTTCCGAGCGACGCAGGGGCTGTACGACGAGTTCGGCGCAAACCGGGTCATCGACACGCCGCTGGCCGAATCGGGCATCATCGGAACCTCGATCGGCATGGCCGCCTACGGGATGAAACCGGTGCCCGAAATCCAGTTTCAGGGGTTCATCTACCCGGGATTCAACCAGATCGTCAGCCACGCGGCGCGGCTCAGGAACCGCTCGCGCGGCCGGTTCACCTGTTCGATGGTGATTCGCGCACCCTACGGCGGCGGCATCCGTGCGCCGGAACACCACTCCGAGTCCAAGGAGGCGTTTTTCGTCCACGAAGCAGGGTTGAAGGTCGTGATTCCGAGTACACCCCACGACACGAAAGGGCTGCTCGCCGCCTCGATTCGTGACCCCGACCCCGTGCTCTTTCTCGAACCCAAACTCATCTACCGGGCCTTCAGGGAAGAAGTACCCGACGAGTCCTATACTGTTCCGCTCGGCGAGGCCACCGTCCGCCGGGAGGGCACTGACGTCTCGGTGTTCACGTGGGGCGCGATGACTCGCCCGACGATGGACGCGGCCGAAAGCCTCGCCGAGGAGGGCATCGACTGTGAGGTCGTCGACCTCCGCACCCTCTCGCCGCTCGACGACGAGACAATCGTCGAGTCGTTCAAGAAGACCGGGCGAGCGGCGGTCGTCCACGAGGCTCCCAAAACTGGAGGGTTGGCCGGCGAGATCACCGCCACGATTCAGGAGGAAGCGCTCATGTATCAGGAGGCACCGATAACGCGCGTCACGGGCTTCGATACGCCGTTCCCGCTGTACGCGCTCGAAGACTACTACCTGCCCGAAGCCGCCCGCATCGAGGACGGGATTCGGGAGGCAGCGGAGTTCTGAATGGTCCGCGAGTTCGAACTCCCGGACGTGGGCGAGGGCGTCGCCGAGGGCGAAATCGTCGAGTGGCTCGTCGAGGAGGGCGACACGGTCGAGGAGGACCAACCGGTCGCCGAGGTCGAGACCGACAAAGCAGTAGTGGAGGTTCCATCGCCCGTCAACGGCAGCGTACGGGAGATCCACGCCGAGGCGGGCGAGATGGTGCCCGTCGGCACCGTGATAATCACCTTCGCCGAGGAAGGCGATAGCGAAACCGATGCGGCGACCTCCGAGGAGCCGGCGGATGCCGACGCCACTGCGGACACATCGGCGACTGAAGCGGAGACGACGGACGAAGGGACGGCGACGGCGAGCGGACGCGTCTTCGCCGCGCCGAGCGCGCGGCGGCTGGCGCGCGAACTCGGCGTCGATATCAACACTGTCGATGGCTCCGGTCCCGGCGGCCGGGTGAGCGAGCGCGACGTGCGCGCGGCCGCTGAGGACGGGACGGACGAAACGGGTGGCGACGGGAGCGACGACTCGCCGAAGCCGGCCGTCACACGCATCGATGACGACTCCCCCGGAGAAAGCGCACCATCGTCGGCAGGCGGGTCGGGAGCGAGCGAGTCGGCCGCCGACCGCGACCGCACGCTCGCCGCGCCCGCGACGCGAAAGCTCGCCGAGGACGCTGGCGTCGATATCGATGCCGTGCCCACCGACGAGGAGCGCGACGGCGAGGCGTTCGTCACGCCAGCAGCCGTGGAATCCTACGCCGAGGCCCAGCAGGCCGCCCAAGACGCCGACCGGGAGGTGCTCGCCGAATCAGGTGACGAGGAGCGGATTCCCTATCGGGGGGTTCGGCGGACCATCGGCCAGCAGATGGCGCGCTCGAAGTACACCGCTCCCCACGTGACCCATCACGACGAGGTGGACGTCACCGCACTGGTCGAGGCACGCGCCGACCTCAAGGAGGTGGCCGACGAGCGCGGCATCGGCCTCTCGTACATGCCGTTCGTCATGAAGGCCTGCGTGGCCGCACTGCGCGAGTTCCCGATGGTCAACGCCATGCTCGACGAGGACAACGAGGAAATCGTCCAGAAGAAGTACTACAACATCGGCGTGGCGACCGCGACCGACGCCGGGTTGATGGTGCCCGTCGTCGAGAACGCCGACGGGAAGAACATGCTCCAGTTGGCCTCGGAGATGAACGAACTCGTCGAGAAGGCCCGCGAGCGCTCGATCAGTCGGAGCGAGATGCAGGGCGGGACCTTTACCATCACGAACGTCGGCGCAATCGGCGGCGAGTACGCCACACCGATCATCAACTACCCCGAGGTGGCGATCCTCGCGCTCGGAGCCATCAAGGAGAAACCCAGAGTGCACGACGGCGAGGTCGTCCCTCGCAAGGTGATGACGCTCTCGTTGTCTATCGACCACCGCGTCATCGACGGCGCGATTGCGGCGCAGTTCACCAACCGCGTCGAGGAGTTCCTACAGAATCCACAGCGGTTGCTGCTGGAAGCGTAGCCGACACGGACCCTACTGATTTTTCACGTCGGCGCGTCTGCGTTCGGTATGGTCGTTGGAGACGTCACGACAGGGACCGAGGTACTGATAATCGGTGCAGGACCCGGTGGGTACGTCGCCGCCATCCGGGCCGGACAGTTGGACCTCGATGTGACGCTCGTCGAGAAGGAGGCCTACGGGGGGACCTGCCTGAACCACGGCTGCATCCCCTCGAAGGCACTCATCTCGGCGACCGACGTCGCCCACGACGCCCGCGAGGCCGAGGGGATGGGCATCCACGCCGACCCCGCGGTGGACCTGAGCGCGATGGTCGGCTGGAAAGATGAGGTGGTGGACCAGCTCACGGGTGGCGTCGAACAGCTGTGCAAGGCAAACGGCGTGAACCTCGTCGAGGGGCGCGCGGAGTTCGCCGGCGACAACACTGTGAGAGTCGCCCACGGCGGCGAGGGGCAAGGCTCCGAGACCATCGAGTTCGAACACGCCATCGTCGCCACCGGCTCGCGCCCGGTCGAAATCCCGAACTTCGCATTCGACGGCGAGCACGTCATCTCCTCGCGCGAGGCGCTCGCACTCGACGCCGTCCCGGAGAGCCTCGTCGTGGTGGGCGCGGGCTACATCGGCATGGAACTCTCGACCGTGTTCGCCAAACTCGGGACCGACGTCACCATCGTCGAGATGCTCGACTCGGCGCTGCCGGCCTACGAGGACGACGTCGCCCGCGTCGTCAAGAGTCGTGCCGAGGAGTTGGGCATCGATTTCTACTTCGGCGAGGGTGCAAGCGAGTGGGAGGAGTCCGGCGACGGAATCACCGTCAAAACCGAAAACGACGAGGGTGAGGTCTCGGAGTTCGGCGCGGAGAAGGCGCTCGTCGCGGTCGGGCGCGAACCCGTCACGGACACGCTGAACCTCGATGCCGTGGGTCTCGACCCCAGTGAGGGGAGCTTCCTCGAAACGGACGACCGCGCACGGACCGACGTCGAGAACGTCTTCGCCGTGGGTGACGTTGCCGGCGAGCCGATGTTGGCACACAAGGGGATGAAGGAGGGCGAGGTCGCCGCCGAGGTCATCGCGGGCGAGCCGTCGGCGCTCGATTACCAGAGCGTGCCGGCGGCGGTGTTCACCGACCCCGAAATCGGTACTGTGGGGATGACCGAGAGCGAAGCCGAGGAGGCCGGGTTCTCCCCCGTGGTCGGCGAGATGCCGATGCAGGCGAGCGGGCGCGCGCTCACGCTGGGCGAGACCGACGGGTTCGTCCGCGTGGTCGCCGACGACGACGCTGGATTCGTCCTCGGCGCACAGATCGTCGCGCCGGAGGCTTCCGAGATGATCGCCGAATTCGGATTGGCCATCGAGATGGGCGCAACACTGGAGGACATCGCCGCGACAATCCACACCCATCCCACTCTCGGCGAGACGGTGAAAGAAGCCGTCGAGAACGCACACGGCAGGGCGATTCACACGCTGAATCGGTGAGGAAGCCCACGGATTCGCGTGAGTTCGAACGACGGACCACGATGTCCGCCGGGTTTTTGTTCGGGTAGCCGTAACGAGGCGTATGAGCGGCTCCGAGGAGGACATCGAAGAACTGCGCAAGCAGAAGCTCGAACAGCTCAAAGAACAGCAGCAGGGTGGCGGACAGAACGAGGAGGCCAGACAGGCCCAGCAGGAACAGGCCGAGGCCCAGAAGTCGGCCGTGCTCCGGCAGAACCTCACCGACGGCGCGCGACAGCGGCTCAACTCGGTGAAGATGTCCAAACCCGACTTCGGCGAGCAGGTCGAACAGCAGGTGTTCGCACTCGCCCGCAGCGGGCGGCTCGGTGACCAGATCGACGAAGAGCAGATGAAACAGCTCCTGCAGGAGCTCAAACCCGACGAGAAAAGTTTCGACATCAAGCATCGGTAACACAGTAGGCGCCACGGCACGAACGCGGTCGTTTCGCTCGCACAGTACGTATTCCGTAAGGGTAAACACCGCATACCGCCACCGAACGGTATGTACGACCGCATCAAGGGCTTTCGTGATTTCTACCCCGGCACGATGAGCGCACGTCGGGAGGTTATCGACGACATCGAGGAGGTCGCCCGGCGCTACGGGTTCCGCGAGATCGGAACGCCAGCGCTCGAACGCACGGGGATGTACGCCGACAAGAGCGGCGAGGAGATCGTCGGGGAGTTGTATAATTTCACCGACCACGGCGGCCGCGAGGTGGCGATGACGCCCGAACTCACCCCCACTGTGGCGCGGATGGTCGTCGAAAAACAGCAGGAACTCGCCAAACCAATTAAGTGGGTGTCGACGCGACCGTTCTGGCGCTACGAGGCGGTCCAGCAGGGTCGCTTTCGGGAGTTCTATCAGACCAACGTCGACGTCTTCGGTTCGGCGGAGCCAATCGCCGACGCCGAAGTCCTCGCCTACGCCGCCGACGCGCTCACCGAACTCGGTCTCACGAGCGCGGACTTCGAGTTCCGCGTGAGCCACCGCGACATTCTGGGTGGGCTGTTGGAGTCGTTCGATGCGAGCGTGGACACCGAAGCGGCCATCAGGGCGGTCGACAAGCGCGACAAGCTCGCCGTCGGCGAGTATCACGCGCTGCTCGTCGATGCGGGCCTCTCGGAGTCGGCTGCCGAGGCGTTCGACGAGTTGCTCGACACCGAGGAGGAGGAGGATCTGGACGAACTCGTGGCTGCCGCCGACACCGAACGCGTCGAGAACGCGGTCGGGAACCTCCAGGACGTGCTCGATGCGACTGCGGACCTCGGCGCGCGCGAGTACTGCACGCTCTCGCTCGACACCGCACGCGGTCTCGATTACTACACTGGTGTGGTCTTCGAGTGTTTCGACACCACCGGCGAGGTGAGTCGGTCGGTGTTCGGCGGCGGGCGCTACGACGACCTCATCGAGGG
>CAZJHA010000034.1:0-14756 GCA_964545755.1 uncultured Halobacteriales archaeon
CCTTTTTTTTATCGCCCTTTTTTTGGTCTGGTTGGTGGGGCTCCCCTCCGCCCCCCCCACCCGACGAAGTAAAAAGTGGGTCGAAAGCCCTTAACCGCCACCGCGTAGACCGCAATTCGATGGCCGGTCGTTTCGATGGCAGACGGGAATCGTCGCTGTTTTCGCTCCGCGAACTGTTCGCCGTCAGTTGGGTGACGCTCACGGCGGTCGTCTTCCTGAACGTCTTCCTCAAATACGTCAACGGACAGTTGTTGGGCAACGCTCGCGGCGTTCCCAAATACTGGCCGGTCAGCATCTTCGAGTTCCGCATCGGCCAGTTGCGCCCGGAGTGGGCGATTCCTGCCCTCCTCGCCGCAATCGCTGTGTTCGCGCTCGCGATGGTCTATCTCCGTCGCGATGGTACCAGTATCGTTCCCGTGGTCGTGGGTGGTGTCGTGTTGCTGGTGCTCTCGAACCTCCTGCATGGGTTCACCCACGGGTTCGTCGTGCCGCTGGCCACCCGCGAGGGGTACTACCAGCTCGCACCGACGATCACCGACCCGCTCGCGTTCATCAGGACCTACGAGGCGAACCAGCTCTCCTATGTCGTCCACGCCAAGACCCACCCGCCGGGGGCGGTTCTCACCTTCACCCTGCTCGATTGGCTGTTCGGCTCGCGTGCGCCCATCGCGGCCGCCATCGCCCTCCTCTCGCTGCCGACCTCGGCCTACTTATTGTATCGGCTGCTCGGGACGTACTATTCGCGCCGAGTCGCCCGGTACACGACGCTGCTGTTCGTGCTGTTGCCGGCGGTACAGATATACTACCTCGCCTCCCTCGACGCGCTCATCACGACGCTGATGCTCGCCACGGTCTATCTGTTCACCCGCGAGTCGCGTTGGATGACACTCAGTGCGTTCGTCCCGCTGCTGGTCGTCTCCTTCCAACTGTTTCTGTTCGTCTTTCTCGTGCCTGTGCTCGCCGGTATCGCGCTCTTCCGTCGGGAGAAAATCGCCCCGCTCGCCGCGATGGTACTCGGACTCGTCGGGTTCTACCTGTTCGTCGACGTGGCGCTCGGTTACAACTACATTCATGGATTTCTCATCGCCTCGAACCAGCAGAACCCCGGCGGGTTCATGCTGCTGGCCGAGCCGGCGCGATACGTCTTCACTCGTTTCGAGGATATCGCCGAACTCGCGCTGTTTTTCACGCCGTTCCTGTGCTTGCTCGCCGCTCGCGGACTGTTCGCGCTCTGGTGGGACGTGGGTGGCGAACGACTCCGCGTCGACAGCAGGGAGCGCGAGCCGTTCGTGATGGCCGCGCTCGCCCTCACCGGATTCGCCGCGCTACTCGCGGCGGGCGTCTATCACACCGGCGAGACCGCCCGCGGCGCGATGTTCATGTATCCCTTCCTCATGCTGCCGGTCGCCGCCACTATCGACCGCATCGACTCGGCGTGGCGTGGCGAGTGGCTGCTGGCGGCGGCGGTGTTCGGGCAGGCGCTCGTGATGCAGCTTATCGGCGGCTATCTCTGGTGATGATTCTTCGCGACGGTGAGTGGCTGTCGGACGACGAGCGCGCAGTCGAAGCCGGGATGTTCGGCCAGATGGCGCACCACAAGATGCCGCCGACGTCCCGTGAGACCCGAGCGCTCGACATCGTCGGCGGTGAACTTCTCGGGGAGCGACTCGTATACCTCCCACAGTCGTTCGAAACGCTCGAAGACTTTACTGTGGCCGGTCGAGTCGACACCGCGCCGCGCGACGACGTATGAGCCATCCGACCGGTGCGTGCCGACGGTATGGACGAACTCGCGGCGTTCGGCGAGCGTTTCGCCGAGCGCACGGCGCAACGAGGCTGCCTCACGACCGCTCAGTTCGTGGGCGTGGCCATCGAGCGAGACGACGACCGTTTCCTCAGTCGTCCGAACCGTTACGTTATCGCCGGAGAATTTCTCGATCAGGAGCGTGTGGACTCCGTGCCATACATCCCGACAGGTTCCTCGATGTCTTAAATCCCACCGACGGTTTCGGGGCCGTCCATCGGCGGTCCGCTCGGTGCACCCATCGGTCGCACTCCGTCGCAGGTGAGCCGGAGCGACACTCGTGTTTTTGAGGCCGGCAGCCCTATCGTACCTATGCGTATCCGTGGCGAGCGCGAGTGCAAGGACTGCGGCACGCGATGGTCGTACTACGAAACCGGAACGCCGAACTGTCCGAACTGCGGCAGTCTGCACAGTACCGGCGTCGGCGACCGCACCCGCCACACCGCGAGCGCGGCGACGCTCGACCTCTCGCCGGCGCGCAATCGCCTCGGCGGTAGGGGTGAGGACCTACATGCCGCGGCCGAACGCGCCGCCGAGGACTGTCGGGCGTTCACCCGTCAGCACGGCTTCATCGACGCGGGCGAACTCACGCCGCTCGACGAGACGTACGTCGGGGCGCTCGAACTCCGCCACGTTGCGGGCGAACTCGCGCGTGCGATGCGGACGGACGACGCCGAGGAAGCGTACTTCCTCGCGCTATTGAATGTCGACGACGGCGAGCGCCCCGCGCCCACCGAGGTCCCGGAATCGCTCCGGGCGGCCCGCGGGCGGGCCGCGGCAAAAGCCGTCGAGGAGTACCGAAGTGGCGTGAACGCGTATCTCGACGACCACCCCGACGAGGCGGTGCGGTCGGCCTTTGGCACGCTCGGCGAGCACCGAAAGCGCATCGAGGCGCTCGACGGCGACGTTGCGCCCGATACTGCCGACCGACTCGTGTGCGTGGCGCGCGAACTGGGGACCTATCTCCGCGAGGGCGACGAGAACGCGCTCGTGACCGCCCGCGACCGCCTTTCGCGACTCGACTGACCCGGCACATGTCGGCAGCGTCGTTTAGTCACGGAGCCGCGAAGCGTCGACGATGACCGACATCGGCTATACCCTCTCGACCGAGGAGTTCGGCCCGAACGAACTGGTCTCACAGGCCGAACGCGCCGAGACGGCCGGCTTCGACTTCCTGTCGAGTTC
The DNA here is from genome assembly GCA_964545755.1 of uncultured Halobacteriales archaeon. GTDB lineage: Archaea > Halobacteriota > Halobacteria > Halobacteriales > Halococcaceae > Halococcus. The sequence continues at coordinate 2,990 of CAZJHA010000034.1, forward strand.
CGACCACTACCATCCGTGGGTGAGCGCACAGGGCGAGGCTCCGTTCGTCTGGAGCGTGCTCGGCGGCGTCGCCGAAGCGACCGACGACATCGACGTCGGTATCGGTGTCAACTGCCCGATCATGCGCATCCACCCCGCAGTGGTGGCCCACGCAGCCGCGACCGCTGGCGCGATGCTCGAGGGGCGCTTTTTCTTCGGCGTCGGCACCGGCGAGCGCCTGAACGAACACGTCACCGGCGAGCACTGGCCGCCCCATCGTGTCCGCCTCGACATGCTCGAAGAGGCCATCGAAGTCATCCGCAAGCTCTGGGCGGGCGGCCAGACCAGCCACTACGGCGAGCACTATACCGTTGAGAACGCCCGCCTCTTTACCCTGCCCGACGAACTCCCGCCAATCGTGGTCTCGGCCTTTGGCGAGCGCACGGCGAAAGCCGCCGGCGAGATGGGTGATGGGTTCTGGACGGTCGGCCCGCGCGGAAACCTCCTCGACGAATACGGGAATGCGGGCGGGTCCGGTCCCTCGTACTGCCAGCTGCATGCCTGTCACGCCGACAGCGAGGAAGAGGCCGTCGAGACCGTTTATCAGGTGTGGCCGAACTCCGGGCTGCCGGGTGAACTCGGCTCGCAACTTCCGACGCCCACCCACTTCGAGCAGGCGACCCAGATGGTCTCCGAAGAGGACATCCGCGAGGGGTCGATCATCACCGAACCGGACCCCGACGAACACATCGACAGCATCCAGCAGGCCATCGACGCCGGCTACGACCACGTCTACACCCATCAGATCGGCGACGACCAGGAAGCGCTGTTCGACCTCTATGAGGAGGAAATCCTGCCGAGTTTCGAGTGAAGACGTGACCTACTCGGTGTCTCGGTTTCGGAGGGAAGCGAGCATCTCGCGTTCGTAAGTGTTCTCCGGAAGCGCCTCGAACCACTCGACTGCACGGATGTCCTCGCCATCGAGTCCGGGGTCGGCTGCGAGGTCCGTCGTTCGCGGTATCGCGTCGAACATGGCGAAGCGAAAACCAAACTGCCGGTCCGGGTCGTCCTCGTGGGTGTACGTCTGCTCGCGGATGGCCGCGAGACCATCGATTTCGACGTCGATGCCGGTCTCCTCTCGGATTTCACGGACCGCGCCTTCGGCATGGGTCTCGCCGGCTTCGAGCATTCCTCCCGGTGCGGCCCATAGTATGCCCTCGTCCCACCGACCCTCCCGGACGAGCAGCACACGACCCGCTCCGGCAACGAGTCCGCCCACGCCCCATTCGCTTTGCTCCGTGCGCGACCGAGCAGCCGTCCATTCTTCGGCTTCGAGTTCGGTGCTGGTCCGGGCGGTGGAGAACGTCTCCGTAGCGCGCAGCGAGTTCTCTGGGGTCGAGAAACCGGTCGTCACGCTCGGTCACGGCAGTTCGATTTCGACTCCCTCCTGTTGGCTCGCGGCTTTCACGGTGTTGTAGAGCAACATTGCGCGCGTCATCGGACCGACCCCGCCCGGAACCGGTGTGATGGCGCTCGCTTTCTCCTCGGCACTTTCGAACTCGACGTCACCGACCAGTTCGTATCCCTTCTCGGTATCGGCATCGACGCGATTGACGCCGACGTCGATGACGACCGCTCCCTCCGAGAGCATCGAGCCGTCGACGAGTTCGGGCGCGCCAGTGGCCGCCACCACGACGTCCGCGCGACGGGTCTTTGCGGCGAGGTCCTGCGTTCGGGAATGACAGACAGTAACGGTGGCGTTCCCACCGCTGGTTTTCTGCATGAGGAGGTTCGCGAGCGGTTTGCCGACGATGCGCGAGCGCCCGACGATGGTGACGTCCTTCCCTTCGGGGTCGACGCCTGCCGATTCGAGCAGTTTCTGGACGCCATGGGGCGTACAGGGTTTGAATCGCGGGTCGCCGGCGACGAGCCGACCGACGTTTTCGGGATGGAACCCGTCGACGTCCTTCGCGGGGTCGATGCGGCGGATGACCTCGCGGTAGTCGATCTGGTCGGGCACCGGGTCCTGCACGAGATACCCATGCACTGCGGGGTCGTCGTTGAGGTCCGCGATGGTGTCGTAGAGTTCTTCGGGCGCGGCATCGTCGTCGAGTTCGACGTGAATACCGTTCATTCCCACCTCCTCGCAGTCGCGCTGTTTCATCGAGACGTACGTCTCGCTCGCGGGGTCGTCACCCACCAATACCGTGGCGAGACCGGGCGTGACGCCCGCGTCTTCGAGGGTATCGATACAGTCTTCGAGGTCTCCGCGAATCCCCTCGGCGACGGCGTTGCCGTCGATGATGTCGGTCATACCGGACGGGTGAACGCCGCGCTAATCAACGCCCCGGTCGGGCGTCGAGCCTACGGGTCGAGACCGTACAGCACCGACCGGGCGAACACGAGTACCGGGATGATTTCGAGTCGCCCGACCCACATGTTGACGACGAGCATCGCTTCGGCGAGTGGCTGCATCGTCGGGCCGGTAATGCCGGTCGAGAGACCGACGTTGCCCTGCGCGCTCGCCACCTCGAACAGCGCGTCCGCATATCCGAAGTCCGGCCCCGCGAGGTTCGAGAGCACGATACTGCCCGCGACGAGCAGGAGGAGCCAGAGCAGGCTCACGATGGCCGCCTCGCTGAACTCCCGTTCCATCTTCTCTCTGTCGAGTCGGCGGTCACCGATGCGCGCGGTCACGACCGCGCTCGCCGGCAGGAATACCCGCGAGAACTGCCAGCGGATGCCGCGGGCGATGGTGTAGCCCCGGATGATCTTGATACCGCCGACCGTCGAACCGGCCGCCCCGCCGAGCACCATCGCACCGGAGACGATGAGTTTCCCGCCCGCACTCCAACGCCCGATGGGCGAGGATTGAAAGCCCGTACAGGTGAGCGCGCTCACGAACTGGAAGGCCGAATCACGCAGCGAGAGCGCCGGCGCGAAGGTGCGAAGGTTCTGGAGGGTCAAGACCACGATTCCCATCCCGAGCAGAACGAACAGCCAGCGTGTCTGGAGGTCGGAGACGAGCGCGCGGAGGTCACGGTCTTTGAGAACGGCGTAGTGAATCGGAAAGGCAATCGCGCCCAGCGTCATGATGGGGAGGAGTACTGTCTCGACCAGCGGCGAGTCGTAGGTCGAAATCGAGCTGTCCGTCACCGAGAACCCACCCGTCGAAAGGGCGGTCATCGCATGGTTGAGCGCCTGCCACGCCGCCTCAGTGGGTGACAGCGGCTCGCTGGCGAGCAGCGCACCGAACAGGACGAGCACCGCGAAAACCGTATAGCCGAGGAAGATCTTCCAGACCGTTCGCACTGTGGAGACGATGCTCGGATGGATGCGCTCCTCGCGGGCCTCGCTGCGATAGAGCGTGTAACTCCCACTGCCCGAACGCGAGAGGATCGACACCGTGAGCACGATGACCCCGACGCCGCCGACCCACTGGATGAGCGAACGCCACCACAGCAGCGTGCGCGGCAGCGACGGCTCGTGGACGGCCATCGTCAGCCCGCTGCCGGTCCAGCCCGACATCGACTCGAAGACGGCGTGCAGCGGATCGGCGAAATACTGGAGGCTCGATGTGGCGTAGCTCGCTCCTTCAGGAACGTAGGCGGCCGCGTCGGCCGGCGAGAGCAAGTGTGCCGCGAGGAAGAAGGGGAGTGCGCCGAAGACAGCGGTGAGCAGCCAGCCGGCGGCGGCGATGACCATCCCGTGTTTCATCCGCGGGGCGGGTGCGGCGGCGAAGACGCGTCTGGCTGTCGCGCCGACGGCGAGGGTGAGGACGGCGGCGAGGAAGAACGCGAACGCGACACCGTATTCTGCAAGGGCGAGACCGACCAGTGCGGAGCCGCCCATGAGCGCCGACTCCATCACGAGCAGCGAACCGATGTCGCGGGCGATGGTCGCGAGGTCGGTGGGAACGCCGGCGACGGTGGGACCACGGCGCATCTAGCGCCGCTCGTGCCTCCGCCCGAAGACGCCGCTATGGTCTTCTGGGTGGCCGAACGTGTCGGTCACGTCGGGCGTTGCCCCTTCGGCGGAGTACACCACGAGGAGGTCGCCCACCTCGATGCGCGTGTCACCACGAGGGGTGAGCGGCTCTTCGTCCTCGCGTTCGATGGCGACGATGAGCGTCTCGGCCGGTAACAGCCCCTGCTCGTCCGCCGAAGAGAGCGTTCGTCCGGCGATGGGCGATTGCTCGCCGACGGTGACCTCGAAGACCTCCGCTTGTTCGCCGATGCGCATGAAATCGACGACGGAGGGACGCTTGACGGCTCGGTAGAGGTGTTCGGCGATGAGTCACTGTGGATTCTCCATCCCGTTGACGCCGATCTGCCGGAAGACGTTCCGGTGTTCGGGGTCGTGGACGACCGAGACGATGTCGGGGACGTCGAGTTCCTGGGCGAGCAGACAGACCATGATGTTGGTGGCGTCCTGGTCGGTCGTCGAGATGAGCGCGTCCGCGCGCTCGGCTCCGGCGTCTTCGAGGGTGTTCTTGACCGTAGCGTCGTCGTTGAGCACGAGACAGTCGTACTCGGTGGCCGCCTCCGCGCGCGCCTCGTCGCGTTCGATGACGACGACCTCGTTGCCACCGGCGGTGGCGATCTCGATGAGCGGCGTGCCGATGTCGCCCGCGCCGACGATGACGATATACATCTCAGACGCCCCTCGCTTCGGTCGGAAACGCGACGGTGCTCACACCCCGGCAGTACAGGACGAACACGGCGTCAGTACAGCGGATGGCGGTCGGCGAGCGTATCCACGTCGGCCGACACTTCCTCGCGCACGTCCTCGTCGTCGGGGGCGTCCACGACGCGCGCGATGCAGTCGGCGACCTCTCGACAGGACTCGGTATCGAAGCCACGGGTGGTGAGTGCGGGCGTCCCAGCTCGAATTCCGCTGGCGACGAACGGTGAGCGGGTCTCGCCGGGAACCGTGTTCGCGTTGAGGACGATACCGGTCTTTTCGAGGGCCTCCTCGACCTCTTTTCCCGTGGTGTCTGGATGGGAATCCCGCAGGTCACAGAGCACGAGGTGAGTGTCGGTCCCGCCGGAGACCAGTGAGAGACCGTGTTCCTGCATGCGCTCGCCGAGCGCCTCGGCGTTCTCGACGACCTGTTCGGCATAGTCTTCGAATTCGGGTTCGAGCGCCTCGCCGAAGCCCACGGCCTTGCCCGCGATGTTGTGCATCAGCGGCCCGCCCTGCATCCCGGGGATGATGGCCGAGTCGATGTCGTCGCCGTACTCCTCGCGGGCCATGACGATGCCGCCACGGCCCGACCGGATGGTCTTGTGCGTGCTCCCGGTGACGAAATCCACAGTACCCACAGGAGAGGGATGGACGCCGGCGGCCACGAGTCCGGTGATGTGGGCGATGTCCGCGAGGTGGTAGGCATCGGCGGCGTCGGCGATCTCCTGAAAGCGCTCCCAGTCGACCTCTCGTGGGTAGGCCGAAAAGCCGGAGACGAGCATGTCGGGTTCGAACTCGCGGGCCTGTGCCTCGATGGCCTCGAAGTCGAACCGTCCGGTCTCGGGATCGACTTCGTACTGTTCGACGTCGTAGACCTTGCCGGCGAAGTTCATCGGGTGGCCGTGGCTGAGGTGGCCACCGTGCGAGAGGTCGAGCGAGAGAATCTTGTCGCCCGGTTCCAGTGCGGCGAGATAGACGGCCATGTTCGCCTGCGAGCCGCTGTGGGGCTGGACGTTGACGTATTCGGCCCCCCACAGCTCTTGGGCGCGGTCGATGGCGAGCTGTTCGACCTCGTCGGCGTACTCACAGCCCCCATAGTAGCGCGAGCCGGGATAGCCCTCGGCGTACTTGTTGGTGAGTGCGCTGCTTTGGGCCTCCATCACCGCCTCGCTGACGTGATTTTCGCTCGCTATCATCGACAGCGTCTCGCGCTGGCGGTCGACCTCGCCGGCGAGTGCGTCGGCGATTTCGGGATCGCTCTCGCGGACGTGTTCATACTCCATATCCGCCCCTCCCGGTCCCATTGCCAATACAGTATCGGTACGACAACGCCCAGCACGACCGCCACCGCAACCACCGGGACTTTTTTCCCCGAGTGCGTGGCTCGGCCATGAACGTCGGTATCGTCGGCTCCGGGCCGGCCGTCGAAGGTGTGCGCGCGGCGCTCGACGAGGACGAAACGCAGCGAATCGACGCAGCTGCCATCCCCGAGACGGACCTCGCGGTCGTCGTCGAGACGGCGGGCGCGGCGGTCTTCGAGCGGGCGAACGCGCTCGCCCGCGAGAGCGCGACGCCGTGGCTCGCGGTCGAACTCGGTGGCATCGGCAGCTACGGAGTCTGCGAGGCGGCCATCACCGGCTTCGGTCCCGAGACGGCCTGCTACGACTGTCTGTGTGCACGCATCGCGGCGAACGCCGACGGTGCGAACGAAGGCGAGCCGAGCACCGATTCTACGACCGCCCGGTTGGCCGGCGCGCGTGCGGGCTACGAGGCCAGCCGGCTGGTTGCGGGCGAGCAATCCACAGTGATGGGTGGTATCATCGAGCTGCCGCACACCGAGCGCCGACTCTTGGCGGTGCCGAACTGCGACTGCGATAGCGAGCGCGACCGGCGACTCCCGCGCGAACACGACGAACGCGACCTCGACGACGCGCTCGGGCGTGCCGAAATCGCCCTCGACGAGCGCGTCGGCATCGTCCGCGAGGTCGGCGAAACCGCCTCCTTTCCCGCACCGTACTACCTCGCACGAGTGGGCGAGACGGCGGGCTTCAGCGACGCGAGCGCGGCGAGTGAGGCCGCCGGCGTCGCCACCGACTGGAACCGGGCGTTCATGAAGGCCCTCGGGGAGGCGCTCGAACGCTACAGCGCCGGCGTCTACCGCACCGCAGCGTTCGACCGCGGCACGCCGGCCGACCTCGACGGAACGGTTTCGCCGTCGTCGTTCGTGCTGTCTGCGGATGTGGAGGTCGATGCCGAGGTGTCGATGTCGTGGGTCGGCGGCGAGGACCTCTCGACCGGCGAGCCAGTCCGACTGCCGGCGGAGTTCGTCCAGTTCCCGCCGCCTGAGCATCGCCACGGCCCGTCGATAACCACGGGATTGGGGCTGGGAAGCTCGGACATCGAAGCGCTCCTGTCGGGGCTCACGGAGGTCGTCGAGCGCGATGCGGCGATGCTCTCGTGGTATTCGACGTTCGAGCCGCTCGGGCTGGCCGTCGACGGCGAGCGATTCGCTGCGCTCGTCCGGCGCGCGCAGTCGGAGGGATTGACCGTGACGCCCATATTGATAACACAGGACGTCGACGTTCCGGTGGTGGCGGTCGCCGTCGAGCGCGAGGCGTGGCCGCGGTTTGCGGTCGGGTCGGCGGCTGATTTCGACCCCTATGAGGCCGCGCGGTCGGCGCTCGCCGAGGCGCTCCAGAACTGGATGGAACTGCGCGCGATGGACCCCGATGGGGCCGTCGAGGCCGAGGGAGCCATCGGCCGCTACGCCGAGACGCCCGGCGCGGCGGCTGAGTTTTTCGCCGTCGAGAGCCGCGTGCCAGCCGGCAGCGTCGGTCCGGAGACGGTTCCGACGGGCGAGGACGCGCTTGATGCACTGGTCGAGCGCGTGGAGGGGGCAGGACTCGATGTCTATGGCGCGCGACTCACGCCGAGAGACGTGGAATCGCTCGGCTTCGAGGCCGTCCGCGTACTCGTGCCCGGCGCACAGCCGCTCTTCACCGACGAGACGTACTTCGGCGAGCGCGCCCGCGACGTGCCGAACGCGCTCGGTTTCGAGCCACGGCTCGACCGTGAGTTCCATCCGTATCCCTGAGCTATTTTGTGGTTACGGTGCGGTGGCGGTCCTTGGTGGATGAAGGGCGAAAGAGCGAACGGAGTGAGCGAGTGAGGGCTTCGGCGGTGCCGTGTGAGTGCGATGGTTGCGGTGCTGGGCGGAGTGTCCGCGCGAACGAAGTGAGCGCGGTTCGCCGCTCGCGCGGTTTGCGAGCGGGAGTTTTGGTCCAGATTTTTGCGAACCTCCTAGTGAGCGAACGCAGTGAGCGAGCAACGGGGGTGAAGTAAAAAGGTGGTCTTCAGATGCCGAAGGTCGCCCGGAGCATGTCTCGGGTTCCCGGACCCAGCCCAACGACGAGGACGGCGAGCATCAGCAGGTAGGAGTAGCGTGGACTCTCCTCGAATATCTGTTCGTCGAACAGCCAGATGACGCCAACTGCAAGAACGAGTTTCACGAGCAGGAACGGCCACGAGTCGCCGATGACGTCGATGACCGAGGCCGGAAAGACGAGTTCGGTGAAGCCGACGATGATGGCGTTGATGGGGTGTTTCGCGCTGTACTGGAAGGGGAGCCCGATGGCGCGCGCCCAATCTGAGGCCAGCACGTTCGCCACGCCGTCGATGGCCTGTGCCCAGAGAATCGCCAGCCCGATGAGGCCCGTACCGGCGTGGAGGGCTGGCGCGAGCCGGTCGATGGCGTAGTAGATACCGACGGCGAGCGCCGAGGCGATGGCGAGGGTGAGCACGAGCATCTGCGGGTAGAAGGCGACGAACTCGGTCGAAACGGAGAGGAAGGCGAGGTAGGCGAGCGTCACGATGAGTGCGAGCGTACCCATGCCGGCGAGCGCCGGCTCGAACGCGTCGACGACGTCCCGGCGGGCGAGCCGGAGGCTGAGGAGGATGGCGACGAGCGTGACGACGAACACGGTCAGATAGATGATGGGGCTGATGATGAGCGCGTTGGCAGGGTAGGAGATGGCGGCGGTCGCGTCGGCGGGCACGGCATCGTTGGCGTCCTCAACCACTCGAAGTGCGCCGCCGAAGAGGGTGAACGGAATCAGCGCGAAGAAGATCTTTCTATCCGTTCCGATGCCGAGCCGGCGCACCAGCAAGAGGACGCCGGCGAGCATGAACAGCAGGACGACGGCGTAGCCGGCCTCAGAGACGAGCGTGTAGCCCGGTTCGGCCACCGTCAACCCCTGCGCGGCGGCCGCGCGACAGGTATCGGCCTCGGCAAAGCGCCGGACGACGCCGTCGGCCCGGACCGCACAGACGGCGTTGTGGGCGTCGGCGTCTATCGGTCCCCAGAAATACTGCCAGATGAAGCCGGTGTAGACAACCCGCGGGAAGGCAAGCGCCCCGGCGGCGATGGCGAGGGTGCCCGCGACGGCCGCCGCGAGCCACGCCCGCACGGGAGCGATTCGGTCCGCTATCGAAGCCATGAACGATACTGCCTCGCGAGCGACGAGCCATTAGTCCGTCGAAACTGGTCGGGCCGTCTTCGTTTCACCCCTGACAGTCGGGACAGCACCCGTCCTCAACGTACGCCGCAAGCACCGTCTCGTGGCACTCCGAACACTGTTCGGTCGCGTCGTCGAGCGTGGTCTCCTGTGTCATGGTGAGTTAGGAATACCGCTCCTCGACTGGAAATTCATCCTCGATGATACGCCGATGGGCACGACGAAATCGCTCCGAGAGCGCTTGGTGGGAGATGTCGAGTTCGTCGGCGACGTCGTTGGCCGTAACGTCCCGTGGAATGTCGAAATATCCCATCTCGAACGCCGTCAGCAGTGCCTCGCGCTGGCTGTCGGTCAATCCCGACCGATTCCGGTCGTCGCCGATGGTCGAGACGGACAGACAGTCGGCTCCATCGTCGAAGTCCCTGATACGTTCGTACGCCCGGGAAATCCTCTCGCGACTGGGGGCCAGCAGCCGGAGCTTCCACTCGCCGTTGTGACCCCGCATGGACAGGATCGTGACGTCCGTGGCGACGAGATGCCGGACGAACTCATGGGGATGGTCACTCCACGTCACGCGATAGGCCCATCCGTCTCCGCGGTCGGCGAGGAACTCTGCCGCCACCCCCTCGTCGCGTTCGAGTGCGGTCTCGACCGCCCCGCGGTCGTCCTCGCCGGCGCGAACGACCAGTAGTGCGTGGTCGGTCGGGTTGGCGACCGCGGGTTCACACTCGATGCGTGCCGCCGGAACGCGCTCGAAGAGGCCGGCGAGGGCGAACGCCGCGGCCGGAAGCGCGATGCGGGCCGTCGATGCCTCGGTCGCGTCCGTGCGGACCGGTGGTGTCGGCGCGCTTGCCGGGCGGCTGCGTTCAGCCATTGTTGGTCTGACGCGGCGCGTTGGCTTTGCGGACCTCGGCCCCCTCCCGGAGTTTGTCCTCGCAGTTCGGACAGACGCGTACGTTGTCCATTTCTGTGGGCGCGAACACGCGTACGTACTGGCCGCTCACGAATCCATCACAATTTCGACACTGTGGCATTTTAGATTCCCTCCAGTCCACACAGACGCCTCAGCCACAAGCTAGTGGGACATGGGTATCAAAGCCGCGCGTACGTTGTCCGCCCGAACGATACTGAGTATACGAGAGTGGGGGAGTCAGTATCAGTCAATTGGACTCGGTACCCGCAATCAGCGACGACAGGATGAGTTTTGCGGTGCCCCGGCGCATCCGCTCGTTGACCGCTTGGTCGGAAATGCCGAGTTCCTCGGCGAGCTCCATCAGATTCGTCTCACGCGGAATCGAGAAATAACCGTGTTCGAGCGCCATCACCAACATTTCGCGCTGGGCGGGTGTCAGTCCCGACACATCGGTTTCAGGGTCACTGGGATTGTACATCCGCTGGAGAGTGAATGAGACGCCCGACTCCCGGAGGGCAGCCTGAAACGCGGAGATGTCATCACTCTCTGGAAACCTGAGTTGAAACTCCCAGCTCTCGTTCGTGCCGATTGCTTCTAAGATCGCCGCCTCGTGTTCGATGATGCTCTGGACGAGTCCATCGATGTCCGGCACCCACTCGATGCGGAACAAGGCCTTGTTGTCGAGTTTATCGACCATATCCACGTCGAGAACGTCCTCGTCGGCTTCGAGTGCGGTTTCGAGTTCCGTGGGGTCGGTATCGTGTGCCCAGAAAAACGGGACGACTGCGTCGGTAGTCGGAATCATCCGTTCGAGTTCGAACTGCGAGTTGTCGATACTTTTGAGTGAGCGGCCCAGTGCGAAGTCCTCCGCTGGCACCGCGATCTCGATGATGACGCTCATGATGCCTCTCGGTTGGTCATACTACCCAGTAATTATAACTGCGTCGTTCATGTACTCTCTAGCCTGTTCTGTCCGACTCACATCTTCTGCAGGGGATTCGAATGGATAATCAAAATAACGAGGGCTTCGATGTCCGACCCAGTTATATTGGGCGCGCGGCGTCACTGGGTAGTCGGGCTACTCTCGGTATCGTTTCGCGCCCACTCGGGCGTTCGTTTGGTGATCTCCGAGATCTCGATGGTGTAGTCCGGGTCATCGGGGCGGGGCGACCGGACGTTCTGTGCGCCCTCGATTGGAACGCCTCCGTCACGTGCCTCGGCGACGAGGCGGTCGAGCTCGGCATCGAATTCGTCTTCGGTCATGGGTTCGTCTCGCGGTCCTGACGATGGTGACATTGGTTGGTCCTCCGTGCGTGAAGTCGTGCCGGAACACGAGCGGTTCCAGATGAGGCCTACACGGCGCGATTGCCCGGCTCCGTGAAACAGCCGTCGTGTTGTTAGGTCGTGCTTCGTGTCTCGAACAACGGTCTCTCCGGGGATAAGTCCTTGATATGGATGTCCATGCCCGTCGCCACGACGAGACGCGCCCCCGATGCTGGCGAAGATGCCACAGAGGCGCCCCGAACAGAACGAGGTGGATATCCAAGCCGGACTTCTACGGTCGCACAACGATACTACTCATCCGAGAGACGTTATCAACGACAGATATCATGACAGTTATTGCGGCACTGACTCTATGAGAATCCTGCTTAAGCCCGAGCGCGTGAAGTATGAA
>CAZJHA010000035.1:0-14753 GCA_964545755.1 uncultured Halobacteriales archaeon
TCGCGGGTGAGCATGAGCGCGTGCCAGCCGTCGGCGAAGCGGCCGGCGAGTTCCACGGCTTTTGGACCCATGCCAGCCGCATCGACCGCCGGCGGGTTCTCCGGTGGCTCACACCGCAAGCGAAAGCCAGAGAGGTCGAAGTACTCGCCGTCGTAATCGATTTCCTCGTCTGCGAGCACGCGCTTCACGATTTCGACGGTCTCGCGCGTTCGACGCAGCGGGTTCCCATAATCGACCCCGTGCCAGTTCTCGATGACGATGGGTCCCGACGGCCCGAGACCCAGCCGAAAGCGTCCGTCCGAAACTTCTTGCAGGGTGGCGGCGGTCTGGCCGATCAAAACTGGTGACCGCGAGTAGATGGGTAAAATCGAGGTGCCGATGCCGATTTCGTCGGTGCGGTGGGCGATTGACGTGAGCACAGTCACGGCATCGCGGCCCCACGTCTCGGGCAGCCACGCCCGATTGTAGCCCAGTTCTTCGGCGCGTTCGGCCTGCTCGCAGAGCGCGTCGATGCTCGGCTGTGCGCCCACCGGTAAGAATACGTCGCGGTCGGTCATCACTCGGGCGATTCCATGATGTCGGGCACGCCGCGTGCGGTGATGGTCTCGCCGGTGAGATACGACGAGGCGGGGCTGGCGAGGAACTGGGTGACGTCGGCGATCTCCTCGCTCGTGCCGATCTTGCGGTCCACTTCTCTCCTGTCGATTTCGTCGGCGGTGACACCCATCTGGCTCTCCACGCCCGGCGTGGCGACGAACCCCGGCGCGATGCAGTTCACGCGGACGCCGTCGTCGGCCCACTCGTAGGCCAGCGTCGAGGTGAGGTTCACCACGCCCGCTTTGGCGGCGGCGTAGTGGCTCATGTACGGTGCACCCTCCTGACCGGCGACGCTGGCGAAGTTAACGATGGTTCCCCCACCGGCCTCGCGCATCACCTCACCGGCGGCCTGCGTGCAGTGGTAGGTTCCATGCAGGTTGATGTCGACGATGGTCTTCCAACCGTTCTCGGAGATGCCCTCGAAGTTCGCCATGAAGCTCGCGCCGGCGTTGTTCACGAGCGTGTCGAGGCCGCCGAACTCTTCTACTGTTGCCTCGACCAACGCCTCGACCGAATCGCGCTCGCGCACGTCGCACTCGACGGCGAGCGCCGACCCGCCGGCGTCCTCGATTTCGTCTGCTACGGGGTCGACGTTGCCCTGTTCGCGCGAGCAGACGACGACCTCGGCCCCGTCGTCGGCGAAGCGTTCGGCGATGGCCCGTCCGATGCCGCTCGATGCGCCCGTGACGAGGACGGTGTCGCCGGCGACGCTGAACTGTTCGGTGGTCATCGCAGCCTCCGCGTGGTGGTTCTCATCACACCACCCCTTACCGATGGCATACTAATAAATCCCGCCGTCACCAGCGGTGGCGGAGAATCGCTGTTCGTTTACCACCGGTAACGTTTCGTCGCGAGCGGAAGACACTCGTGCCGTCGATGAGTGGCCAGTGGCATGGACTACGAAGCGGTTTTCTGGGACATCGGCGGCGTCATTTTGGACCTCCAGTCAGTCCGGGCGGGCCACCGCGCGTTCATCGGAACGGTTGCCGAGGAGTACGACCTCGACATGGAGGAGGCGCTCGAAACGTGGCGCGATGAGTTGGGAACACACTTCACGACTCGGGACGGCACCGAATTCCGCAGCGCGCGGGTGGGCTACCATCGAGCGGTCGAAGCGATGGTCGGCCACGAACTCCCCGAGGAGGAGTGGCTGCCGGCCTTCGAGCGCGCGACCCGTGAGAGCCTCGAACCGGTCGATGAAACCGTCGAGGTGATCCGCCGGCTCGACGGTCATGTGCATCAGGGCGTCCTCAGCGATATCGACACGTGGGAGGGCGAACGGCTGCTTTCCCAGTTCGGCGTCGCCGACCATCTCGACGCCGTGACAACCTCCGAGGAGGTCGGTCGCACCAAACCCGACCCGGCGATGTTCGAGGCCGCCCTCGACAAGGCGGATGCCGACCCTGCGCGGGTGCTGATGGTCGGCGACCGCTACGAAAACGACATGAAAGGCGCAACACGGACGGACATCGACACCGCCGCCTTCGGCGGCAGCGCGAGCGAGGCCGACCCCGATGACCCGGTGGTCACGTATCGCATCGCATCCCCCACCGAAATCCTCGATATCGTCGGCGTCCGTGGGTAAACCTACTTACGATGGCCGAGTGCAGGGGCAGCCATGAGCGACGAGCCATCGGAACCCTACGGCGAACACCGCCAGCAGAACGTCTATGCTGCGGGGATGCTCGCCGACGACCCGCCCGAGCACCCGGTGCGCTACGAGAAACTCAAGCGCCGGGCGATAGAGGCGATGAGCGACGAGGCGGCGGCCTACGTCGCCGGCGGGGCCGGGACCGAGGACACCATCGATGAGAACCGCCGCGCGTTCGCCGATTGGCGCATCGTCCCGCGGATGCTTCGTGATGTCTCAGAGCGCGACCTCCGCGTCAGTCCGTTCGGCCGCGAGTTCGAGGTTCCAGTACTGATGGCCCCCCTCGGCGTGCTCTCCATCGTCCACGAGGCGGGCGAACTCGCCGTGGCGCGGGCCGCCGCCGACCTCGATATTCCGATGGTGCTCAGCTCGGCGTCGTCGTACACGATGGAGGAGGTCGCCGACGAGTTGGGAGACACCCCGAAGTGGTTCCAGCTCTACTGGTCGGCCGACCCCGAAATTGCGAGTAGTTTCATCGACCGGGCCGAAAACGCTGGCTACGACGGCATCGTCGTCACGCTCGATACGCCTCTCTTGGGCTGGCGCGAGCGCGACATCGAACAGGGCTATCTCCCCTTCCTCGACGGCGAGGGCGTGGCGAACTACTTTTCGGACCCGGCCTTCCGCGAGCGCCTCGACGCCCCACCCGAGGAAAACGAGGGTGCGGCCGTCATGGAGTTCATCGACGTCTTCGGCGATCCGTCGCTGACGTGGGACGATTTGGCGGCCCTCCGGGAGGAGACCGACCTCCCGCTGGTCGTCAAGGGCGTGCTCCATCCCGACGACGCCGAACGGGCGGTCGAGTGCGGTGCGGACGGCGTCATCGTCTCGAACCACGGCGGTCGGCAGGTCGATGGTGCAATCGGCGCGCTCACCGCCCTGCCGAGCATCGTCGAGGCGGTCGGGGACACACCCGTACTGTTCGACAGCGGGATCCGCAGCGGCGCGGACGCCGTGAAGGCACTCGCGCTCGGGGCCGAAGCCGTCCTGCTCGGGCGACCGTACGCCTACGGGCTGGCACTCGATGGTGAGGCGGGCGTCAGAAGCGTCCTCGAAGACTTCCGTGCCGACCTCGATTTGACGCTCGCGCTGGCCGGCCACACGAGCTTTGACGACCTCGATGCGTCGATACTGCTCGACCGCCGGCCGCCGGGTTCGGGCAGTCCCTGATCACTCGCCGAACGCCGCGGCTCCCGATTCACGCAGTTCTGCGAGGCCGTCGTCGGTGTAACCCGCTTCGCGGAGCACCGACTCGGTGTGTGCGCCGTGTGCCGGCACGCCCGCGGCGGGGTCGGCATGGTTCGAGGAACGTGCTGGAAACCCGATTCGCTCCGGGTTTTGGGGGTGGACCACTCCGCGATAATCGGTCTGTGGGTGGTCGAGCGCCTCCGAAAGGGTGCGAACGGGGTCGACGGTCGCGTCGCTGTCTTCGAAGGCCGATTCCCACTCGTCACGGGTCTTCGCGGCGAATATCCCGTCCAGTTCCTCGCGCAGCGCCGCGCGGGTCGCCTCGTCCTCGCTCATGTGCGCGTCGATGAGGTCTTCGCGGCCGACGGTCTCACAGAACGCCTGCCAAAATGGGGGTTCGAGCGCCGCGATGGTGACGTAGCCCCCGTCGGCGGTCTCGTAGACGCCGTACCACGGAAGCGCTCCCGTAAGCGCCGTCTCGCCCGGTCTGGGTGTCGCGCCGCCGAGCGCGTCGGGCGCGAGCGCCTGTGAGAACGAGAGCAGCACGTCGGTCATGGCGACGTCGATGTACTCCCCGCCGGTGTTGCCGAGCGCGCGCGAGCAGAGTGCGCCCACGACGGAGAACGCTGCGAAGAGACCGCCAGCCATGTCGCCGACCGGAACGCCCGGCATCTCCGGCTTTGCATCTCCGTCGGCACGTGTCATATCGAGCAATCCCGAGAAGGCGGCGTAGTTCAAGTCGTGACCCGCGCGGGTGCGGTACGGTCCCGTCTGGCCATACCCTGACAGCGAGCAGTAGACGATGTCAGGGGTGTGCTCGCGGAGGGAGTCGTAATCGACGCCGAGGCGCTCGGTAACGCCCGGCCGGAAGCCCTCGATGAGCGCGTCGGCCTCGCTTGCGAGGTCGAAGAACGCTTCACGCCCCGCTGCGGACTTCAAATCGAGCGCGACGCTTCGTTTGCCGCGATTGACTGCCGCGAACAGCGTTCCTTCGCTTTCGTCGCTCTCGAAACTCATCCAGCGGGCCGGGTCCCCTGTACTGGTGTCCTCGATTTTGATGACGTCCGCACCGGCGTCGGCAAGTAGTTGGGTGGCGTACGGGCCGGGCAGATAGCGCGTCAAATCGAGCACGCGAACGCCGTCGAGTTGCATATTCCACCCTCCGGCGGTCGCGCCATAATCCTTCGTGTCGGTCTCAGAGTTCCCTACGAAGGTCGGCGAACAGCGCTTCCTCGCGGTCGGCAATCGCTGCTGCCTGCTCGCCAGCGCGCTCGAAATCGTCCTCGCTGGGTGTCTCGCTCGCCTCGCGGAGCGTCTCGCCGAGGCTGCTCCAGTCGTCGGCAATCGCACGGGTTCGCTCGGCGAACGAATCGTCGAGGAAGTCGAGCCGGGCGAGGAATTCCCCATAGAGCCGTCGGAACGCGCCGCCGCCGGTGCCGCGGCGCTCGATGTTCTGGTAGGCGAATCGCGCGGCCCACGAAGCATCATCGAGGTCCATCCAGCCCGGCAGCTCGCGCCCGAACCGGCGAATCCCGGCGATGCCCTGTGTACCCCACGCGCCGCGTTCGCCCCCATCAAGCATGCCGTCGACCGCCCGCGAGATCGCCTGCCGTGCCGCGTCCTCGACCGACGCGCCGGGCGTCGCCTCGTTCTCGACGGCGAGCCAGCGGTTCGACAGCGGCCCGACGAAGCCGTGTTCGGACCCCCACGCCCGACGGAGACGGTCGGTCGACAGTCGCTGGACAGTGTCGAACTCGCTGTCCGAAAGCACTACCTCTTCGTCGTCGCTACCGACACACACGAGCGTGTGCGGTCCGAAATGGGTGTCAGTCCCGTAGTACTCGAGGTAATAGAGGTCCGCAAACAGCACCACCGGAGTGCCGTTGGCGAGTCGCGTCGTGACGCAATCCCACGCCGTCTCCCAATTCTCGCCATCGTTTTCAGCGAACGGGATGGCGAGCGTCTCGAAGAAGGTCGATTCGAGCCACGAGGTCCGACCCATGATGGTGCGGCTGGCGGGGCCGGCCTCGTAGTAGCCGAAGCCGATGCCGGCCCCGAGACCGAAACAGAGCGGTTCGTCGACGTTCCAGCCGTAGTACGCAGCGAGATTGCACAGCGAGGCCGACCCGCAGTGTGCGCCCGGACGGTGAGGGTATCCGGCGATGGACATATCGGCTCGTCGAGCGTGTGTGCCATAGCCGTGTCGGGATTTACCTGGACAGCTCCCCGACCGCCGTCTCGATGTCCGCGCGCGGGACCGGCGAAATCCAGTCCTCGCCGAGCCAACGATGGGTCACGCGCCGGTCGCCGTCAAGGACGAAGACGGCGCGGCGGGCGGTCTCCGTTTGCCCCATCCCTTCGCGCTGGGTGAGCAGGTCGTAGGCCTCGGCGGCCGCTCCCTCGCCGTCGCTGAACAGTTCGAACGGGCTGTCGAGATACCGCAAGAAAGCGTTCTGGGCGTAGGGACCCTCGCGGCTCACGCCCACCACAGGAATTTCGAAATCGGCCCAGCCGGCCCGTTCGTAGCGCTTCCACCAGTTCTCGGCGATGGCGCTGAACGAGAAGCCGTAGAAGACGAGCACGCAACCGCCGTCGAGCACGTCCGAGAGATGGGTGGTGCGGAAGGTCTCGCCGTCACAGAGAAGCGCCTCGAAGTCCGGGGCGCGCTCGCCCTCGCTCGGTGGCATACTCGATGGTCGACGGTCGGGCACAAAACGCCATCGGCAGGAGGTTTTTGTTCGTGGCCGTCGGAGCATGGTCATGGCCATCACGCTCTATCGCCTCGAAGGCTGCCCACACTGTGAGTACGTCGTCGACCGCCTCGACGAACTGGACATCGACTTCGAGAGCATCTGGGTCGAGGGACTGCACTCCAAACGCGACGAGGTGAAACGGGTCTCGGGCCAGCGGGACGTCCCAGTGCTCATCGACGACGAGCGCGGCATCACGATGAGCGAATCCGAACGCATCGTCGAGCATCTCGACCACTCGTACGCGCCTGCCTGAGTCGCTCCCGACGCCTCGTTTTATACTTCCGCCGAGTAAAGGGACCGTATGGCAGACGAGACTTTGTTCGAAAGCGAGCGCCGACGGAGCCGCACCGACATCGCCGATGTCCTCCGGTCGGTGGCGACGGCGCTCGAAAACGACGGCCCGGTGACGCTCGAAGACGGCGCACAGTCGGTACAGGTCGATCCGCCGGAATCCCCTCTTTTCGAAATCGAAGTCGAGCGCGAGTCAGGAGAAATGAGCCTCGAATTTGAACTCGAATGGGGCGAAAACGAATCTTCGACCGCTGCGAGCATGGTGGCCGGTGACGACACTGCCGTTCACAGCCTCGGGCGCTTCGAAATCTTCCGGGACAGAGCAGGCGAGTGGCGCTGGCGGCTCGTCCATCGAAACGGCAACATCATCGCCACCAGCGGCGAGGGTTACACCAGCAAGCAGAACGCGCTGAAGGGGATGCGAAGCGTGATGAAAAACGCCCCCGAGGCCGAAGTCGTCTCGGAGTAAGGGGGTCAGGGGTCAGTCGAGGTCGTGTGGGTCGAGTCCGGGGTCCTCGACGGCCGGCGCGCCGATGGCGAGGACGATGCCCCGGTCGTCACCCACGTATCGGTGGCCGTGGCCGGTCTCTGGACCGGCGGCGTAGAACGTTCCCGGTCCGACCTCGTGGATTTCCTCCTCGCCGGAGGGACCGACCTTCACCGAGAACTCGCCTTCCAGTATATAGTAGAGTTCCTCCTGTTCGGAATGGGCGTGATACTGGATCTCCTCGCCGGGGTCGAAATACCAGAGCTTGACGTTCATCTCGTCCGTTCCGAGCGCCTCGTCGAGCGAGCGGATGTCGAGGTCCGGCGGGATTTCATCGATCTCCGAGAGGTCGCTCACGCGCACGTCGTCGGTGCGGACGATTCCGTAGTCCATACGGCGGAAACGAGGGGCCGGCGCAAAAGTCTATGCCCGGTTCGAGTCGGGCGAGGTGGTCGAGGCGACCGCCCCCTCCAGTCGCGGGAGCGCGTCGGTCACGTCCATCCGAAAGTCGTAGTCGGCACGCTCGGCGAGCGGGGTTCGGTCGAGATTCACGACGATGGTCGTTGCACCGTTGTCGGCGGCGGTGTGGGGTAGCGACGCGGCTGGCTCGACGGTGAGCGAAGAGCCGGCGACGAGAAACACATCACTCTTCTCGGCGAGCGCGTGCGAGCGGAGGAGTGCGTGCTCGGGTAGTTGCTCGCCGAACAGCACCACATCGGGTTTGAACAGTCCATCGCACTCACAGCGCGGCGGACAGTCGCCGTCCCGGACGCGCTCGCGGACCGGTTCCGCCGGAGCGCGCCGCCCGCAGTCACGACAGACGACGCGCTCGCCCGAGCCGTGAATCTCGACGATCTCCTCGGAGCCGGCAGCGTGGTGTAACCCGTCGATGTTCTGGGTGATGAGTGCATCGAGATGACCATCCATTTCGAGGTCGGCGAGCGCCGCGTGGGCGGCGTTCGGTTCGGGGTCCGCTTCGTGTAGCGTCTCCCGAAGGTCGAGACGGTCGCGCCAGAACTCGTCGGGATTGGTCTCGAAGCGCGAGAGGTGGAAGTCAGTCGGGTCATGGGTCTCCCAGAGTCCGCCGTCGCCACGAAAATCCGGGATGCCCGAAGCGGTGCTGACGCCCGCGCCGGTCATCGCTACTGTACTGTGGGCCTCGCGGATGGCGTCGGCGGCGAACCGAACCTCGTCCTCGTCCATGGGTGACGATACCGTCGAACGACCAAAACACCTCGGCCGTGTTAGCCGTCGAACCGCGGAATCGTCTCTATTTCCGCTGAGTTCGTCTCCTCGAACGCTTCACGCGCGATGGTCCGCTTGTGGACCTCGTCGGCTCCGTCGACGATGCGGAAGGCGCGTACGGCGTCGTAGAAGTCCGCCAGCGGCAGGTCGCGACTGATGCCGGCCCCGCCACAGCACTGGATGGCGAGGTCGATGGTCTCCTGGGCGACGTTCGCGGCGAAGACCTTGCTCATCGAGACCTCGATGCGGGCCTCCTCGCCGGCATCGAGCTTTTCGGCGGCATCTCGCACCATCGTCCGCGCGGCGTGCAGGCGGGTTTCGGCCTCCGCTATCGCAAACCGCTGGGCCTGCTTTTCGGAGAGGTCGGAGCCGAACGCTTCTCGTTCACTCATGTAGGCTTTCGCCACGTCGAGCGCGCGGTCGGCCATGCCCGAAAACCGCATGCAGTGAGTGAGTCTGGCGGGACCGAGGCGCTGCTGAGCGACGGTAAACCCCTCGTTTTCCTCCCCGAGGAGGTTTTCTTCGGGCACGCGAACCCCGTCGAAGCGGATTTCGGCGTGGCTCTCGGGCATGAGGCTCTGGCCGAGATGCGGGATGTCTCGGACGATCTCGACGCCCTCGGCCTCCGTCGGCACGAGAATGATCGAACAGCCGGCGTAGGGATGGGCCTCCTCGTCGGTGCGGGCCATCACCAGCAGGACGTCGGCCGCGCTACCCTGCGTTGTCCACCACTTGTGACCGTCGATGACCCACTCGCCGTCCTCTTTTTCAGCAGTCGTCTGGAGCATCTTCGGGTCCGACCCACCACCGGGAGCGGGTTCGGTCATTGCAAAGCCCGAGCGAATCTCACCCGCGACGAGCGGGTCGAGCCAGTCGTCCTTCTGGGAGTCCGTCCCCACGAGTTCGAGCGTGTGCATGTTCCCCTCGTCGGGAGCATCGACGCGCATCGCGGGCGCGCCGAGCAGGCTTCTGCCTGCTTCCTCGAACAGCGGCAGCACGTCTCGGAGCGCGATGCCCATTCCGCCGTGCTCTTCGGGAATCTGGGGTGCATACACGTCGTACTCGCGGGCCTGTTCGCGCAGGTCGTCGATGGTCTCGCGCCCGATGCTTCCGCCGGCGTGGGCGCGCTCCTCTGGCAGGACGACCTCCTCCATGAACTCGTGGGCACGCTCTCGCAGCTCCCGTGCAGTCGCCGAGTCGTTGTACTCCATGCACACCCTTCTCGATACTACATTGTAAAACGATAGGCCCGATAGTAACAACCGAGATTACAGATAGGAACTACAATATATAAGAATACATATCAGAATGCCGGCCGCTCGCAGCCATAGGACCCGAAATCGTCATCGAACGTGTCGACTCGATTTGGTGTATCCAGCAGTTATTCGTACCCCGGCACACAACCGGTCTACCAATGGTAACGAAACCATCGCTGCGGTCGGTCTGGAGGAACGGATGAGCGACGAGTATTTCGCGCGCATCGTCGACGAGGAGTCGCTTGCGAATCACTTCGAGCGGGAGTTGGGACCGGTCGAAGAATACGAGATTCACCACCATCAGGAGGGTCACTCGAACGAGACGCTGTTCGTCGAGTGGGGCGACCGCGACCTCGTGGTTCGTCGCCCGCCGCCTGGCGAGGTCGCCGACACCGCCCACGACGTGCTCCGGGAGTACCGCGTGATGGATGCCCTGCAGGACACGGGAGTCAGGGTGCCACCCACCGTGTTGGCCTGCGAGGACCACTCGGTTCTGGGCTGTGACTTCTACGTGATGGAGCGCGTCGCCGGCGACGTGCTGCGCGAGGACGAACCCGACCGCTTCGCCACCTCCGACTACCGCCAGCGAATCGGCGAGGAACTCGTCGACGGCCTCTGTGAAATCCACGCCGTCGATTACGAGGACGTGGGTCTTGGCGAGTTCGGCCATCCCGAGGGATTCACCGAGCGCCAAGTCGAGCGCTGGTCAGAGCAGTTGACGTGGGCGTTCGAGGTCACGACCGACGAACGCGAGGTCCCCGAGCTGTACGACGTGATGGAGTGGCTCACCGAGAACGTCCCCGACGCACCGACCCACACGCTCGTGCAGGGCGACTACAAGCTCGACAACGTGATGTTCGCACCGGAAACGCCGCCCGAAATCGTCGCCGTCTTCGACTGGGAGCTGAGTACCCTTGGAAATCCGCTCGTGGACCTCGGCTGGCTGTTGTCGTACTGGTGGGACGCAAAAGACCCCGCGCCGCCAGATGCGACTGCATCGCTCAATTCGACGTTCATGACGCGCGAGGGCTACCCGACTCGTGAGGAGTTGGTCGGGCGCTACGAGCAACGGACGGGAATCGCCTACGAGAACGACCGCTTCTATCGTGCGCTTGCAGTCTACAAGCTCGCGGGGCTGGGAGAGATGTTCTTCCGGCGGTATCTGGAGGACAACGCCGACGACCCGCTGTACCCGAAGATGGAGACAGGGGTGCCCGAGTTGGCCGACCGCGCGGTGCGCATCATCGAGGGCGAGGAGCCGTTATGACCCGTAGCCGGCGGTCGCCAGTTGTGGGGGAGTTAAACCGACGGCGAACGCCGAAACGACCATGACGACCGATATCGAACGAGTGGCGGTGCTCGGCGCGGGGAACATGGGCCACGGCATCACCGAGGTCGTCGCGCTCGCCGGGTATGACGTGACGATGCATGACGTCGAGACGGAGTTCGTCGAATCCGGGTATGAGACCATCGAATGGAGCCTCGACAAACTCGCCGAGAGCGGAGCGGTCGACGACCCCGA
This sequence comes from uncultured Halobacteriales archaeon, assembly GCA_964545755.1. Taxonomy (GTDB): domain Archaea; phylum Halobacteriota; class Halobacteria; order Halobacteriales; family Halococcaceae; genus Halococcus. The sequence continues at coordinate 10,991 of CAZJHA010000035.1, forward strand.
GGCGGTGCTCGGACACATCGCCACGACGACCGACCTCAGCGAGGCGGTCGGGGATGTCGATCTGGTCATCGAGGCCGCACCCGAGCGGATGGACCTGAAAAAGGAGATCTACGGCGACCTCGACGACCTCGCGCCGGAGGATGCGATCCTCGCCTCGAACACCTCTTCGCTGTCGATTAGCGAAATCGCGAGCGCCACCGACAGGGAGGGACAGGTCGTCGGCACGCACTACTTCAATCCCCCTGTGAAGATGGACCTCGTGGAGGTCATCTACGGCGAACGGACCACAGACGACACTGCCGAGACCGCCTACGAGTTCGTCGAATCGCTCGGTAAGACGCCCATCTACGTTCGCAAGGACGTGCAGGGGTTCGTCGTCAACAGCGTGTTGGGACCGTTCATGGTCGAACCCGCGTGGATGGTCTCGAACGACGAGGCCACCATCCGACAGGCCGACGCCGCGATGGTCCACGGGCGGGGCTACCCGATGGGACCGTTCGAACTCGCCGATCTGACTGGCATCGACATCGGCTACTCCGTTCGAGAAGAAGCCGGCATCACCAATCCGCCGCTCATCGAGGAGAAAGTCGAAGCCGAGGAGTTGGGTCGCAAGACGGGCAAAGGTTATTACGACTACGAGAACGGCGACGGCGCGGACTATCAGGACGGTGATGGCGAAGGCTTCGACACCCTTCGCGTCGAGGCCCGGATGGTCAACGAGGCCGCAAAACTCATCGGACAGGACGTGGCGACCGCCGAGGCCATCGACACCGGAATGCGCCTCGGCGCTGGCTTCTCGGAGGGGCCGTGTCGGCGCGCCGACCGCGAGGGTCTCGATACGATACTGGAAAAACTCGAAGAACTCCACGAAGCGACCGGCGAGGAGCGCTTCGAACCAGCCGACTACCTCGTGAGCCTCGTCGGGAGCGGGCACACCGGCGAGAGTGCTGGCAGAGGGTTCTACGAGTACGACGAGGGCGAATCAGTGGTTGAGGGCCAATGACGGACCTCACCACCGAAGAGCGGAGCCGACTCGAAGAAATCGTCGATGAACACGGCTTTTTCGACTGGCTCGGTCTCGAAATCGAGGCAATCGAGCACGGTCGCGTCGTCCTCCGCGTGCCCTACGACGAGAAGTTTACAAATCTCGTACCGGGCAGCGAGGCGAACGTCCACGGTGGGGTGGCGGCTACGCTCGTCGACTCGGCGAGCGGGTTCGCGCTCCGCTCGACGTTCGACGACCCGGAGAGTGCGGCGCTCACCACCACCGACCTGAACGTCTCGTATCTCCGCCCCGCGACCGACGATTTGACTGTCGAAGCCGAAGTCGTCCGGGCGGGCGGGTCGATGGGCGTCACCGATGCGACGGTATCGAGCGTCACGCCGGACGGTGAGAAGAAGGCCGTCGCGGTCGGTCGGACGAGCTATCGGCTGTTTCGGGAGGACCCATGAGCACCTTCGAGTCAGTCGAGGCGGGCGAGACGGGAGAGACGGCGCGGCGGACGATAACGGAAGCGGATGTCGTGAACTTCGCCGGTGTGAGTGGTGATTTCAACCACCACCACATGGACGAAGTGCGAATGGCGAGTACGGAGTACGGCGAGCGTATCGTCCACGGCGCGTTCGTGTTTTCGGCGATGACGGGCCTGCTCTGGCAGTCCCGGTCGCCCGACGAGCGCGACGACGTCATCGCCTTCTACGGCGTCGATTCGCTTCGGTTCGTCGCGCCGACGTTCATCGGCGACACCGTCCACGTCGAGACCGAGGTGCTCGAAACGGTCGAGCGCGACCACCCGCGTGCGAGCGGGACGGTCAGATACGGTGCGGAAGTGGTGAACCAGGACGACGAAAGCGTGCTCTCCTGTGAACTGCTCTCGCTGGTGCGCTGAGCCGGCAGCAGACTCTTTGGTGACCTCGCTATAGAGTGGGTATGAGCAAACACGTCCTGGTCCCGTTCGACGACTCCGAACAGGCCCACGAGGCGCTCGAATACGCCCTCGCCGAGCACTCCGGGGACGAACTCACGGTCATCCACGCCATCGACCCCGCCGAATGGGGCTACGGCGCACCCGGCAACACCCTCGGGGAGCGCTGGCAGCAGGACGCGCGCGAGAAGAGCGAGGAAGTCCAATCGACCGCGCAGGCAGTAGCCGAGGAGTACGGCGTCGACATCACGACCGCGGCCGAAAGCGGCGTGCCGAGCGATGTCGTCATCCAATACGCCAGCGACAACGACGTCGACCACATCGTCATCGGCAGCCACGGCCGCTCTGGCACCAAACGCCTGCTGCTGGGAAGCGTCGCCGAGGAAGTCGCGCGCAACGTTGCGATTCCGGTGACGATTATCGGGTAATCACTCCCCGGTTCGCGGGCCGTCGTTCAGGCTTTCGAGGAGTTCGGGGTCGGTACCGAACTTGAGGACGTTCGTCACGACGGAGTTGCGGATGTTCGAGACCACACTGCCGTGTTCCTTGTAGAACTCGTGAATCCAGCGCGATTCGGCCTCGCGCGTGGGGAACATCATCACTGTCTTCCACTGGTATTCGCCATCCGAGAGGAAATAGAAGAGCGTGTTCGGCGAATCGCGGATGTACTCCATCGCCGCACGCCACTCTTCGGCGAAGTGCTCGGCGTTGAACTTGAACTCGAACAGCCCGAAGATGAAGAACTCCTCGTTGGGGATGACCGCCTCGCGGAAGACGCCCTCCTCGCGCATCCGTCGAATCGACTCGCTGACGGTGACGTGCGATACCTCGATACCGTATTTGTCGGCGAGGATGTCGGTGAGTTGGCGCGAGGAGACCTGCGGGTCGCGTGCGAGTTCGCGCAGAATCACCACGTCGCGCTCGGTGAACTCCCATTCGGGTGCGTTATCACCCATCTCACTCCTCCGCGAGGAAGCCCCGGAGTCCGTCGACGTACGCCTCGGTGCGGTCTTCCATCACCCAGTGGTAGGCTTCATCGAGCGCGACCACTTCGCCGCCGGTCTCCGCAGCGAGGCGCTCGCCGTATTCGATGGGTTGGAAGGAATCGTCCGCGCCCCACAGACAAAGCAAATCGGCCTCGATTGCGCCGTAATCGAGTTCGGTCGTGTGATTCGTGTTCGTCGCCACTGCACACCGTGAGAGCGAGGTTCGGCCCGCCTCGGAGAGCCACGGCGCGGTGAGTCCTTCCACGAACTCCTCGTCGGGGTCGTCGTAGACGCCGAGACGGAACGCCGAGCTGACCTGCTCTTCGAGGTCCTCAAGTGGGATTTCGGTGGTGTCGGGGAGCCCGAAATCCGAGATGAACTCGACGGGCCACGAATCGTAGCAGACCGCGTTCGAGCAGACGAGCTTCGAGACATTCTCGGGATTGTGGGCGGCGTACCGGAGCGCGACCCCGCCCCCGATGTCGTGGCTGACCAGCGAGACGCGCTCGATGCCCAACCCTGCGAGCAACGCGTCGAGCATCTCCTCTTGTGCCCGGATGGACCTGTCGAAGCCGTCGTGCATGGCGGAGTTGCCATACCCCAACAGGTCGGGCGTAATCACCCGACGCTCCTCGGCAATCGGCGGGACGATATCGCGCCAGAGGAACGACCACGTCGGAATGCCGTGCAGGAAGACCACGGGCGGCTTGCCGTCCTCCTCGCCCTCGTCGCGGTAGGCCACCGATAGCTCGTGGCCGTCGACGGTGACGGTCGTTTCCTCCTGACCGTCGGCCCACTCGTCGTGGTTCATAGGAGTTGGTCGGCGATGATGTTCTTCTGGATTTCGCTCGT
>CAZJHA010000036.1:0-14593 GCA_964545755.1 uncultured Halobacteriales archaeon
GTCCGATTCCATCGGATACCGCGCCAGCGTCTCGATGTCTGCGTCCATGTGAACCGGTTGAAGTTATGTACCAATGCTAATAAACCTTGGTAACAGTTCACGTGGACTCTGCACTCACTACTCAGCCCCCTTCGGCTTGAACGTCGAACGCACTACCCGGCGAGAATTCAGTGAGGTCCTCTATCTCCTACTCTAACCGTTCGACCTCTTGACGCAACACCTCAGCCTCGGGATTATCGCTCACTGCGAGGGGATCTTCAATCCCTGCAAGCGTGTCTCTTTGCGTTCATCGTCCACCTCGGCTTTGCGCACGTACTCGCTCTCGTTCACGTCGTACACCTCCGACTCGGACACTGGGACGACATCCAGTGCTCCCTCGACCTTGCTCCGGTCGACACCGAGCAGTTGCTCGCGGTCGATGCCAGTCTCCGCGAACGCCTCCCGGACTGACCGCGACAGCGGTAGGGTTCGCATTCGCCGTTGGAGAGGTTGGTGGGTTTCTCGGGCCGTTTCTGGTCGGCTCGCTCCGTGATGTCACCGGCTCGTTCACACCTGGACTTGCGGTGGTAGCCACGGCCGGAATAGTGATTGCTGCTGCAGGATGGCAGATGACTGGCATTCAGTAGTGCAATCGAGATGGATTCGCCGGGTTGATTGCATACGGTAAATCGTATGAGCGGTACCCCGTTCTGGCTGTCAATTCCAGGGAGCGTGGTCCGGATCGATGACGCGATATCTGCGTTCGATAGAATCGATTCGTGCGATATCCTCGGCACCGAGATCGAGCTCTCGGGCGGCAAGGTTGTCGCGCATATGGGCTTCGCTGCTGGCTTTCGGAATCACGGCGACGTTATCCTTGGCGAGTAGCCATGCGATGCTCACCTGTGCCGGTGTTGAGTCGTGTTTTTCGGCGACCGTCTCGATTTCGGGGACTTCGAATACCTCACCTTTCGCGATTGGAGAGTAGGCGACTAGCCAGTGGTCGTGGCGCTGTGCGTACTCGTGGAGCTCTTCCTGTGGCCGCAGTGGATGCATCTCGACTTGATGGGCGGCAAGTGGGGCGTCAAGGACCTCGCGAGCTTCGTCGAGCAGCTCCGGAGTGAAATTCGAGAGCCCGATGTGGCGGGCCTTCCCCGCCTCGTAGGCTTCGTCGAAGGCGGGCAAGATTTCCTCGTGGTCGTAGATGCCCGACGGCCAGTGGACGTACAGCAGATCAACGTACTCGACGCCGAGTCGATCGAGACAGCCGTCGATCGCCGCGCCGACCTCCTCCGAACTCGGTGGCAGGTCCACGTGGACGGTTTTGGTCGCGACGAAGACGTCCTCGCGGTCGACGGACGCGGCGGCGATCCCCTCGCCGACGTACTGTTCGTTGCCGTAGGCGTGTGCCGTGTCGACGGCACGATAGCCGATATCGAGCGCTGTCCGCACGTTTTCGGCCCACTGCTCTTGATTCTCGTCGGAGTACGTGCCCAGGCCGATCCGCGGCAGGTCATCGACTGGCATCGTTCCTTTTCCGAACGCCGATTGGCTTGACGCTGGTGCTTTCGGCGGTCGAATGCCGTCGAACGAATTGAGGGTGGTGCAGTAGGCATGTATCGGTGTGCAAACTGCGAGAAGGGGTTCGATGCAGACGATGATAGCGACCACGATAGCTTCGGACAGTAGGAAGACGAGACACTGAAACCCGGTTATCGCTGCCGACGACGGAGGCCCAAAGAACTCCGAAGCCTTGGTCTGTCCGTCACGGGACGAGAGACTACGGAGCGAACGGCGTCAAGAGGAGCAGGAAGCTGCGCTCTCTTTTACCGACGGGCCTGCAGATGAGCGCCACAGTCTTTAGTCCATACAGGGAGATACTACCGGCTATGATTGGGCTTTCCCTCGGAAAGAAAGCAGTGAAATATGGGTACAAGCGTGCCGGGATTCCCGGTGCAATCGCAACGGGTAGTGCTGCAGCCGTCGGGTACGTGGTCGTCAAACGCGCCCTCAAATCGAACACGAGCGGAGAGAACGTCGACTCAGCGATCGACACCGACCAGATCAAAGCAGCCGTCAACGAACGAGGGGTGAGTGCAGTCACCGACCGAGACACGCTGGAATCCGCAGTGGATGAAAGCAAACTCAGATCGGATGTCGGCATGGAGAGTGTCCACTCCGAAGCCGAAGACGAAGCCGTGGATATGGAACAAAACTTGGACGGCTCTGCTGAATAGGAGATACAGTTTCGGTCCCTCTACGGAACCTGGGTGTGCATCGTACTTCGACCCGCCGTCCTGGACGGCTACCGAATCCTCTATTTCACCCAGCGTGAAATCTGTGGTCCGGCCCGTGACGTCCATCCGTGCGAACGTTTCGGGACCGCTCACGTTGTGGACGATGAACGTGGTGTCGTCGTTCGGCTTCCTTGTCGGGAGTCCCTCCCTCCGCTGAAATCACAATCGACGGAAAGCCAGTACAACTGTTCCAGAAAACACTGTTTCGCCACTCCGCTGATGTCCCAAATCACCCGAAGACCGCGTCTTGTGCCTGTTTGAGTGAGCTATATCGCTCGCTAACCGTACAACTCTGATAAATGAGTTGCTTTACTAATAACCGTTTAGTGTCGAGAGGCCTTTTTGGCTACACCGAGATGGCACAAGACAATACATCGGAGCTCTCGATTGACGCCGAGTGGAATGCACTCTACATCGACGGCGAATGGGTGGACTCTGATGGAGATGATTCTATTGCAGTTGAGGACCCTTCAACCCGAGAGGCCGTTGCAGAAGTCCCTTCTGCGGTCGAAAGTGATGTCGATGCAGCCTACAACGCAGCGGCGGCCGCCCAGTCTGACTGGGCAGAGACGCCACCTGCTCGGCGAGAACAGGTGATTCGGGAGTTCCTCCAAACCCTCCAAGAACACAAAGAGGAGGTCATTGACCTTCTGGAAGTCGAAGCTGGTGGCTCACAGATCATGGGCGAAACGTCCGTGCAGATCGCCTCAGACCACGCCAGCGAGGCAGCATCGTACCCTCGCCGAATGAAGGGTGAACACAGAGACTCGAACATTCCGGGCAAGGAAAACCTCGTTCAGAGAGGTCCAAAGGGCGTCGTCACCGTAATTTCACCGTGGAACTTCCCCTTGAACCTCTCGATGCGCGCCATTGCACCTGCTATTGCGACAGGGAACACGGTCGTCGTCAAGCCAGCGACGAACACGCCGATCACTGGTGGGTTGGTGTTCGCGAAATTATTTGAACAGGTCGAACTACCGGACGGGGTTCTCAACGTCGTTACCGGCCACGGTTCGAATATCGGGGATCGGGTCGCCGGTCACCCTGAGAGCGATGTTGTGACGTTCACCGGATCGACGCCGGTCGGACGTGGAGTGGCCGCTACCGCAGCAGAGAACCTTGCCGTTCCGGTGATGGAACTGGGCGGTAACAATGCCCACGTCGTCACGGCCGACGCCGATCTCGATGCGGCGGTCGATGCGGCTGTTTTCGGATCGTTCGTCCATCAGGGGCAAGTGTGCATCTCGATAAATCGTCATATCGTCCATGAAGCTGTTTACGACGAGTACGTCGACCAGCTCGTCGAACGCGCGGAAGCACTCTCTGTCGGGAGCGCTCACGACCCGGAGACTGTGGTCGGTCCGATCATCAATGAATCCCAGCGCGACGAAATGCTGGAGTACATCGAAGAGTCGATTGAAGCCGGCGCGACCCTAGAGACTGGTGGCGAAACGGTCGATATCGAGGGAGTCGATGAGTCACTGGTTGTGGCACCGACCGTGTTGTCCGATGTGACGAACGACATGTCGGCAGCGTGTTTCGAGCACTTCGGCCCTATTGCCCCGGTCATTCCGTTCTCGGATATCGACGAGGCGGTCTCGCTCGCGAACGATACGGAGTTCGGTCTCTCCGGTTCCGTGCATGCAGGAGATATCGGAACTGGCAAGGAAATTGCCGAGCGCATGGATACGGGTCACGTCCACGTCAACGACCAGCCTATCAACGACGAGGCACACGTCCCCTTCAGCGGTATCAACGCATCCGGTATGGGTGGGTACAACAGCGAGGTGATTCTACAGGAAGTCACCGAAACGAAGTGGATCTCCCTCCAGCACGAACAGCGGGACTATCCCTTCTGAGCCACCAACAGCCCTAGCCCTGTTCACAGCGAGTGTTCAATCGTGGTTGCTGGAGTCGGAAAAACGGCTGGTTCAGTCGTTCGTGAGCAGGAGTTTTCCGCGGAAATCCCCGCTTTCGGCCAGTCGGTGTGCAGCCGCTACCTCGTCGAAACTGAATCGTTCATCGATGTGCGGTTCGATAGCACCGTCATCGACGAGTGCGGCGATATCGGTGAGCTCCTCGCCGATTCGTTCCTGTCGCTTGCCGAGAAGCACAGGCAGAACGACGAGGACGACTCCGAGTTCGAGCGAGCTGGCGTGCATGGGCGAGAGGTCCTGTGTCGAACTCGACTCGGTTGTCACCACGGCACCGTACGGGCGCACTGCCTCGAAAGCTGTTTCGAGGTGGTCGTCGCCGACCGGATCGAAGACGGTGTCGAATCCCTCGCCGTCGGCATGCTCGCTAACGTACGTCCCTACGTCCGTCGTAGTGTAGTCGACAGTGGTGTCAGCCCCGAGATTCGCGGCGAATTCACGCTTTCTTTCGGAGGAGGCCGTTGCAGTTACTTCGGCCCCGAACCAGTCCGCGAGTTGAACGCCGATGTGACCAACGCCCCCGCTGCCTCCATAGATGAGCACGTCGTCGCCGATGTCGACCGTGGTTTTGTCGGCGAGCATCTCCCATGCTGTGAGTGCGACGACCGGCAGCGCGGCGGCATCTTCGAGCGGGAGCGATTCTGGTGCATTGGCGAACGTTCCGGCATGACCGACGACAGAGTCCGCGAGCGCGCCCTGTCGACCCGCCCCACCGGGCATTCCATAGACCTCCTCGCCTTCGTTGAACTGGTCGACGTTTTCTCCAACGGCGTCGACGACACCGGAGACGTCACAGTGAAGGGTTGCTGGAAAGTCGGGGGCGAAATCAGGCAATGCGCCTTGACGGATCTTGTAGTCGACAGGGTTTACGCTGGATGCGGTGACGTTGATACGGATCTCGTTCGGTCCGGGATCAGGTATTTCGACGGTTGCCTGCGTGAAAACGTTCGGATCGCCGTATTCTTCGATCACGTGAGCGCTCATTTCTGCTGGCATGCTGAGTCAGAGTTCGAGCGTCAGTCGGGAATATGCGACGCTTCCGGCGAACAGCAATGCGTTCTATAGTAATTCGCGGAAGTGCTCGGACTTTCTAACGTGATAGGTTCCTGTATCGCTGAAATCAGCGTGAGCGACTCAGAGGCTCTATCTCGAATCTGGCCTCTGTCGCTATCTCTTACCATGAGGTTATCGAACCTGTAAGACATGAACTAAAGCTCTCGTAGGCGTTCGGCGGTCCTTACGATTGTAATTCGACGGTAGGTGCAAGAGTCGACGTAAGTCCTACTCATTGCCGGCGTCGGTAGAGATACCACACACACAGACAGCCAAGGGACCAGCGTGAGGCAAAACGCTATGATGCCCTGCGTGTTCACTGGCATGGTCGTCGCTGGAACGGCTACTGCGTAGAAATCGGTGGTGGCGACCTGTGGGATGTTCGAGAAGGTGATGGCAGGAATTATCGCCAGAATCGGGGCGAGGCCGAGAATTCCGTAGTGAATTGGCTTTGGTTCCCACTCTCGGTCAGCGGTCTTTATCGCTTTCGCGTCTCGATACAGAAAGATAGCGAGCAGCGGGAAGGAAAACAAGAGGATGAAACCGGTGATGGCGGCAAGCACTTTCGTTACCAATATCAGCGGCATCTGGAGCGAGGGGATGACTAACGTTCCAATGAGGTAGTAGAGGTAGCTTATCACGTAGAGGATGGGGAAGTACCATGACCGGCTTATCATATCGAGTGTCTGGCGGTTCTCTCCTTCAGATAATATATCTGCTGTTTTGGCTATCGAACCTTCCCTCTGTCAGTAATAGCAAGAGGGTTGGTGCAAGATACGCGCCCTGTATCTCGCATGCTGAATCTCCCAACTGCTGAGAAGGACTCGCGCAAAACTATGGATTGCTCTGATAATCCCTATAGAACCGCGGGAAATAACCAATATTACGGTGATTTCTCACGAACCGTTGATTGTGGAGTGTTGATTTCTTAGGCCCACGAGCATTGATAGAAGAGGTATGACAAAATCGGAAACGAAAGTTGCCAAGCCGAGAGCATACTGGCTCCTATCCGTATTCAGAAATGTACATCTTTCATCAGTAATCTTGGGGTGTTTCTGCTGCTCTCGTAGAGAGCGACGAAGATGGTGTAGAGGCTATACGGCTTCCGTACCGCGGACTCCGGTCCGGATCTGCGCAGCGTCTTCGACCGGTGTGACGAACACCTTGCCGTCACCGGGTTCGCCTGTGGCAGCGCGCTCGACGATGGCCTCGACCACGTCCTCGGCCGCGATGTCCGCCACGACACACTCGATTTTGACCTTCTGATGGAGGTCGACCGTGTACTCCTCGCCACGCCATTGGCCTTTCTTGACCGGCTGGCTGCCCCGACCGGAGACGTTCGTCACGGTGAGCGAGGGCGCGCCGACCTCCGCGAGCGCGCTCTTGACCGCGCCCAGCTTGTCCGGACGGACGATGGCTGTAACCATCTTGATTCCCGCCGCGCCGCCGTCGGCGCGGAGTTCGTCATCCATCGAGTACACCTGCCCGCCGTCGGTGACCGGCCCTCCGGAATCGCCGAAGCCGAACTCGGGGTAGGTATCGACGCCGTGTTCGGCGCTGTCGAGACCGTCACGCTCGTGGTCCGGGGAGACGCGGGCCTGGCCGAGTGCCTTCAGCCCGCCGAAAACTATCCCTGTGGCCGCGACGGTCCAGACACCGATGACCGCGACGAGTGCGACCTGTCCAACCAGCGCACTGACCGAAAAGCCATCGACGGCGATGAACGGGAACAGCAGCGCGCCGAGCACGCCCGCCGACCCGTGAACCGGGAACACCGCACAGACGTCATCGATGTTGAGACGCTTCTCGACGAACTCGAAGACCAGCGGGAGCTGTGCGCCCGCGACCAATCCAGCGAGCAGCCCACCCCACCACGTGATGGCGTTGGTGGTCGCGGTGATGGCGACGAGTCCGGCGAGCATCCCGTTGGCAACGAACAGCGTATCGACCTTCTCGGTCTTGGCCAGTGAGACCGCGCCCGCGCCGATGGCCCCGGCGGCCATCCCGAGCGTCGTCGTAAGCGCGACGCGACCGACCTGGCTGGCGAACGCGCCGAGCGCGAGCGTGTCGTTTTCGACGGTGAACACCGTCGCGGCGGTGCCGACGTTGAAGCCGTACCATCCGAAGCAGAGGATGAGCGTTCCCAGCACCGCGAAGGTCATCGAGTGGCCGGGAATCACGTTGACGCTCCCGTCGGCGTTGAACCGGTCCATCCGTGGGCCGAGAACCCACGCGGCGGTGAGTCCGGCGATACCGCCGAGGCCGTGGACGATCATTCCGCCGGCGAAGTCCTGATAGCCCGTACCCAACAGACCTGTGTCGGCGAGCAGGCCACCGCCCCACGTGAAGCCCACGACGACGGGGTAGATGACCGCCGCGAGCGCGATGGTGTAGGTCACGTACGCGCGGAGCTTGCACCGACCCGCGACGGCCCCGGAGACGATGGTGGCGGCGGTCATCGCAAAGACCGCGCCGAACAGCCAGCTAATCCACGCATCGGAGCCGCCACCGATGTAGCCGAACGCCCCGACCAGCCCGGTCGAACCGGTGAGTCCGGCGGTGAGGTTGGCGATTCCCTGCCCGAGCAGGAAGAAGACGATGACGCCAATCGACCACGTGAGCATGTTCTTGGTGAGCTGGTTGGCGACGTTCTTCGCCCTGACCTGCCCGGCTTCGAGCATCGCGAAGCCCGCATGCATGAAGAAGATCAGGAACGTCACCGTCAGTACCCAGAGGTTGTTGACGCCGCTGGCCAGCGCTTCAAGGTCGACCCCCGACTGGAGCAGCACCCCCATCATTTCCTGCTCACCTCTGTACTTCTGTCGTTACTTTCTCTCCAAACGTCCACGATTTTGCGTTGTTCGACTTTGTTCGTCATCCGAATCACGCGATAGACTCAAGCAACGGTAGTATATAAATGTTGGAGTTGAAAAAGACAATATTTGAAGCGATACGATAGATGATTAGCGAATTATGAAGGGAATAGTATCGATATAAGGTTGTATTTCGTCCAGAAATCGGTCGTTCGTCGGATAAAAAACGACGTTCGTCAATCGGGATTCGGCGGTGTTTGCCCCCGTTGTCGCGCGCGGACTCGGTTCAGTCGTTGACTGCCATCGTCGTGGCGAGTGTCTCGGGCGCTGCGGGGGCATACCGGACGATTTCGTCGAAACGCTCGATGGCGAAGCGCTCGCCGCCGGTGATGCCGCGCGCGTCCGATTCCCGTAGTCGGGTGTCGACGAAGCGCTTTGCGACCAGCGCCTTCCGGGCGTCGCCGCGGTCGAGTTCTCCTTGGGCCTCGGCGAGCAGCAGCGCCGCCGTGTAGACATCGAAGACGTACTCGGCGAGTTCCTTCGCCTGCAACTGCGCCTCCTCGGCGTCCGCCTCCGCGAGATGGGCGAGTGCTTCCTGTAACGTAGCGAACTCGCGCTCGACGGTCTCGACGGACTCCGCCAGCGCGGGATGGTCGGCCGCGTCGATGTTTTCGTGGATGGCGGGCAACAGCGCCTCGTGGGCGTCCTCACGCTCCATCGCCCGGAGCAGGTCGAGGCTCAGAACGTTCGAGGTTCCTTCCCAGATGGGCAACACCTGTGCATCGCGGAGCAGCCGCGGCGTGACGTGTGCTCTGACGTAGCCGTTGCCGCCGAGCACTTCGCAGGCGTAGGAGGCGGTTTCGACGGCCATCCGCGCGGTCACCTGTTTCGCTATCGGGACGAGCGCGCGCAGGAGTTTGAACGCTTCTCGACTTTCCTCTCGCTGGTGGCGGTCGAGCAGGCGCGCACACTCGAAGGTAAAGGCCGTGGCGGCCTCGTAATCGACGGCCATGTCCACCAGATCACGGCGCATCAGCGGTTTGTCTCGAATCGGCTCGCCGAACGCCTCGCGGTTCGCGGCCCGAATCTTCGATTCGAGCAGCGCGCGGCCCATGATGCCCAGAGCGCCAGTGGCATTGGAAAGCCGCTCGAAGTTCAACATTTCAGTCATCTGCCAGAAGCCGTTCTCCGGCTCGCCGACCAGATACGCCTCCGCGCCGCGGAACTCGATTTCACCCGTCGGCACCGAAATCGTCCCGAGTTTGTCCTTCAGTCGACGAAACAGCGCATCGTTGACCTCGCCATTCGATTTCGTGCGAGGAACCAGAAACAGCGAGAGACCAGCCGTTCCCGCGGGTGCGTCGGGCCGGCGGGCCAGTGCGAGCGCGCCCTCGGCGTCGATGTTCGAACAGAACCACTTCTCGCCGGTGAGTCGGTAGCTTCCATCGTCCGCTTTCTCGGCGACGGTCTCGTTCGTGCCGACGTCGCTGCCGCCCTGCTTTTCGGTGAGGAACATCGCGCCCTCGATGTGTTCGTCGCCATTCCGGCTGGTGAGCCGCTTGAAGTAGTCGTCGAGACTCCCGTCGTCGAACTCGTCGAGCACGAGCGCGACGCCGGTGGTCATCGAGACCGGACAGACGAATCCCATATCGACGTACGAAAGCAGCGTCTGCTGGGTCAGCGTGTGGGTCAGCCCCACCGGCTCGTCGCGGTCCGGCGGCGCGTGGAAGGCGTCGTGAGTCAGGCCGAATTCCTCGTACGCGATGCGCTCGTTTTCGTGCTGGGCGGGATGGTATTTGACCTCGTTTCTGATGTCGCCCTCTTTGTCGTAGGTGTGGAGTTCGGGTCCGTGCCTGTCGATGCGGTCGGCGTTGTCGGCGACGGTGGTGCCGACGACGTCCCCGAACTCACTCAGTCGTGACTCGGCCCACGCGAACTCCTCGTCGGGATAGGTCCGGCGCGCCTCGAACTGGAGCGTTCGGTCGAGGTCCCAGTAGTTCACGTCTCGGCCCGTCTCGAACGTTCCATACTCGATGGCTTCGCGCGTCATACTCCTCCATCAGCTGCCATCACGATAACTGCTGGGGCGAGTCGCTTTTTTCCGTGCGGGCGACTATGACTGCCAATGACCGACTTCGCCCGCGAGGAGGCCGTCGCGCGCATCGAACGCCTCGTCGAGACCGTCGAGGACGAATCGATGCCCGTCCCGGTGCGCGAGGTGTGGGTCTACGGCGACCTCGCGCTCGGTCTCGACCCCGTCGAGCGTCTCGACGTCTATCTCACGAAGGACCTGCTCTTTCACGGCGACGACGAGCGCGAGGCCGAGTTCCGCGATGCGCATGGTGTCGAGGGCATCGGCAAGACCGTGAGCGCCGAGTGGGCCGAGCAGTACCCCGAGTACATTCGTGCGAATCCCAACGGCTACGCCGCCCCCGAGAAGTGTCTCGCGGCCCACTTGGTCGGTGAGAGCGAACCCATCCATCTCGAAGTCTGTAACGCAAGCTTCGAGGACAACGTCACCCAGCGCCTCAAGGGGGCGATGGCCCGCGAAAACTACGAGGAGCTGCTCGACCCGCGCGGGGTCTGTCTCTGGCTCGACGGCCAGCGGTCGGACGAGGCCTTCGGAAAACTTCGAGAGGGGGAGTTCGTCTTTCCGACGCTGGCCGACGCGCTCGGGATGGTCGGGATGGAGGCGACCGAGGCCGAGCAGGCTGCCGACGCGGTGCGAACATATCGCGAGCGACAGGAGGGTGTGAGCGTTCGCGGCGACGTGGTGTGAGCCTCCACTCTACCATCGACGCGAAACACGGGAACAGTTAACTCCCCGCCCATCGTCGGCCGGTCGCATGGTCGAGGACATGGAGAGACGGCTGACCCGACGACGGACGCTCTCGCTGTCGGCCGGCGCGCTCGCGGTCGCGCTCGCCGGTTGCACTGACGTTGGTCTCGGCGGTGACGAAGGCGACGAAGGCGGCGGTGAGGGTGGCGAGAACGGCGGTAGTGGTGGCGGTGGTGGAGAGCAAGAGGGTGACGGAGATGACGGCGGCGGTGGCGATGACGGTGGAGAAGGTGGCGGAGGCGGTGATGGCGGTGGCGAGCAGGAAGACGGGGACGGCGAGGACTGAGAAAACCGCTCCGACCCGGCGGTGTGACTCCCAGTCGTGTCCGAACTCGGTTTCAGTCGGCTCGGAGTTCACGAACGCGGTCGATGTTCCACGCGAACCCGCGACCGTCCTCCGTCGGAGTTTCGAGGACGAACGGGAGGTCCCGAAGGCCGTCGTGGGTGACGATTGCGCGCATGCCCGCAGTGCCGATCTCGCCCTCGCCGATGTGGGCGTGCTCATCTTTGTTCGTCCCGCAGGCGTGTTTCGAGTCGTTGAGATGGATACAGCGCAGGTCGTCGAGTCCAACGGTGTCGTCGAAGGCGGCGACGGTCTCTTCGACCGCCTCGGGCGACGAGAGGTCGTAGCCCGCCGCGAAGGCGTGGGCGGTATCGAGACAGAACTTGATATCCGTGTGGCTGCGGTCGCGGACGGCCGCGAGATGAGAGAACTCGTCGCCCAACTTGGTGCCGCTGCCGGCGTCGCTCTCGACCAGCAGGGTGACCTCGGATGGGATATCGAGCTCATCGATGGCGCTCGCGGCGTTGTCGAGACCGTTCTCGACGCCTGCACCGGTGTGTGCGCCGAGATGGACGTTGACGTACTCGACTCCCAACTGTGCGGCGGCGTCGCACTCTGCTTGGAGGCTCGCGATGGATTTCTCGCGGAGGTCGTCTTTGGGTGTGGCGAGATTCACCAGATAGGAGGCATGGATGACCCACGGTCGGAGGTCAGAGTCGCGAAAGCGGGCGGCCTCCCCGTCACCGATATCGGGGCCGGCCCATACCTGCGGCGACGTAGTGAAAATCTGTCCGCAGTTCCCGCCGACGTCGCTCTGGCGTTCGATGGCGTTATCGACGCCGCCGGCGATTGAGACGTGTGCTCCAACGTGCATGCGCGGATATCGCCGCCGCCACCCATAGGGCCGTCGAAGGACGACGACCTACTCGACTGGGTCCTCCCGACGGCGGTTCCAGTCGTCGCTTGCGAATCTCTCGCGGGCGCGCTCGCGCGCTCGGTCGAGTTCCCCATCGGTCCACGCGCCCTCCTCGGCGTCGGCCCAGTCGGTGAGTGCGTCCTCGAACGCCGCGATGGCCGTCTCTCGGCTCACGTCGACCTGCTCGCGGACGTTCGTCACCCGCTCGTCGAAGCGCTCGGCTGCTGGCGGGTCGGCGAAACACGCGAGATGGCGCTCAGTCGTGTCGTCGAACAGTATCGAACCGTGTTGAATGACGCTGTCGCGGCGGCGGTACTGGGCGTTGCCGCTGATTTTACGCCCGTCGGCGGCGACCACGTCGTGGGCCGGATGGAGCGCGCGCAGATAGCAGGCGGGGCCGTAGACGGCCGGGCGGTCCTCGCTCGCGAACGACACAGGCGTGTCGAGCCGGTCGAACCCATCGAACAGGGGTTCACAGAGCAGTTCGTAGGTCTCCATCAGGTCGCCGGGCAGTTCGTCGGCTGGTGCGACAATCGAATACGAGATATCCCCCCACGTATCGTGGTAGATGCCGCCACCGCCGGTCGGCCGGCGCGTCACTGAAATCCCCTCGCGGTCGCAGAACTCCCAGTCGACGGTTGAGGGGTCCTGATGATACCCCAGTGAAAGCGTCGCCGGCTCCCAGCGGTAGATGCGCAGAGTCCGCGGCCCGCCGCGAGCAGCGGTCTCGGCGGCGATTTCGTCGAGCGCCATGTTCAGCGGTCCGCTCCGTGTGTCATCGCGGATGAGCCGCCACTCCTGGCCATCGATATCGACCATGCCTGCTGAAGCGACCACCGGACCAAAGCCGTTGGGGGTGTCTTTTCTGTATCGCAATATATGATTTATTAGCGGGTCGCGCGGCGCTTTTACCCGCGGCGGGCGTAGCGCGAGCGATGGTGCGCAACGTCGCAAGCGAGATGGCCGCCCTCGACCCCGAGGACTTCTATCTCCTCTCGGGCGTCGAGCAGGGGATGCGTTTCAGCGAGTGGGTGAATCGTGGGAAGCTACCCGAGTTCGCCGACCTCACGCCCGAAAACGTCGATTATCGTCTCGACCGCTGTGCCGACCGGGGGTTGCTCGAACGCCGAACCATCCAGTACGAGGGCTACAAACTCACCTTCGAGGGCTACGATGCACTCGCCCTGCATACCTTCGCCGAGCGCGGCACCATCGAAGGGATGGGCGCGCCGCTCGGCGTCGGCAAGGAAAGCGACGTCTACGAGGTCGCCTCCTATACGCCCTTTGCGCTCAAGTTCCATCGCGAGGGCTATACGAACTTCCGGGAAGTAATGCGCGAGCGCGAGTACACCGCCGACCGCGAGCACGTCTCGTGGATGTACACTGCCCGCAAGGCCGCCGAACGCGAATACGACGCGCTCGAAGCGCTCTATCCCGACGTCTCGGTCCCCAGACCTGTAGACCAGAACCGCCACGCGGTCGTCATGGAGAAACTCGCTGGCGTCGAGCTCTCGACGGCGACACTCGACGCCGAGCAGGTGCCCGGTATCTGTGACCTCGTCCTTCAGGAGGTCGCGGCGGCCTTCGAGGCGGGCTACGTCCACGCCGACATGAGCGAGTACAACGTCTTCGTCGCCAGCGACGGCGTGACGGTCTTCGACTGGCCCCAAGCCGTCCGCACCGACCACACGAACGCCACTGAGTTCCTCGAACGCGATGTCGAGAACCTGCTCGGCTATTTCACCCGAAAACACCCGAGTGCCATGCCGGCGGTCGATGCCGAACGGATAGCCGCCGCCATCGTCGATGGAACGTTCGAATCGCTGGAGGAGAATCGATAAATCTTATCTCACGATACTGAAACTACCACTTGCCGCTGCGAATGCCCCGAAATCTATGCATGAGAAGGCTGCTGAATCGAGAATCATCGCTATTGGAAGACTAAATCGAGCACTCGTAACTCTCACTCAGCCTGAAATCGGCTAGGTAGCTAGTCAATGCACGGACTGCCTATTCATTTCGTGCACTTTCTTAATGTATTGAGGAAGCTGCCGAAGCCGGCTACAGCGTCAAACTCGGTAGTTCCCAATCGAGTTGAGAGGCAGAGCTAAAGCGCCGGTCTGATTGGGGAAGATGTCTGGTTGAGTGAATGTGTTACAGCTCCCTCAACCAGACGGGTTCCTTTCGGCGTGGGACGTCAAAGGTGTAGCGGCGGATGTGATCGGAGAGCTTCCCCTGCCAGGGATCGAGGGCTCGCCCCTCGATCCTGGCGACATCTGGCCCGTCGTTACCCTCGCCAGCGTCAATCAGACCTCCGTTCGAGAGGTCTGCGCCGAGAATCATGACGCTCCCTGCGACGATACTGTCTTCGACTGGCTCCACACCCTTGATCGAGGATGGCTCGAGTTCGCCGCTAACCTCCTGTTCATGCAGTTGGCCATGACGATCCTCGACCCTGAGCGGTCGAGGATCGTCTCGA
>CAZJHA010000037.1:0-13983 GCA_964545755.1 uncultured Halobacteriales archaeon
GACGGCGGGCGCACGCGCCCGCCTGCTCGGGAGCGCCGGCTCGCCCGGTGGTGGCAGGGCATGGCGTGCGGTGTGAGCGTAGCGAACACCGCGACCGAAGGGAGCGCGCCGAGGGCTTCGGCGGAGGTGGTGCTGTGTGGTTGGCGGTGCAGTCGTGTCCGCGCGAGCGTAGCGAGCGCGGTTCGCCGTGAGTGAGCGCGAAGCGCTAACGAGCGGGAGGTTTTTAGTCCAGGTTTTTGCAAGCCGAGCGGGACCGAAGGTCCCGCTGGCCGTGCGAACGGGCGGCTAGCCGCCCGTGAGCAGACGGGGTCGCCGTAGGCGACCTCCCGCAGTAAAAAAGTGGTTCGTAAAACACAAAGCGGGCCGTCACGCGGTGTTCGTATGGCCGATGACGAAGCCGACGAGGAAGCCGAGGACGAGGGACCAGTCGTCGAGCTTGGCGAGGGTGCGTCCGTCGAGGGCGTGCCGCTCGCGCGCATCACCTCGCGGCTGACGTGGGGGATGGAACGGTCGGCGCTCGAACGGCGAGTGGGTGATATCGAAATTCGGACGCCCGATGGCCCGACCGAACTGGCCAACGTGCTCGCGGAGGTCGACGAGACGTACTTCGAGCGCCGCCAGGAGTTCGAGGCGAGCGTGCGCGAGGTCATCGGAACGGGTCCCGTCCAGACTGAGGAGTAGTGGCCGAGCCGTCGGGGCGACGGTGGGTCGCGCTTGCCTTGCTCTGGGGAGCGGTGCTTGCGGCCGTGTGGATGGCTCTCGAACGGGGCGGGGCGAGCACCGGTCTGTGGGCGCGCGCCGTCCGCGACGGGCTGCTCTATCTCGTCGGGCCGGCGGTGCTCGCACGGCTGTACGGCAGGCGTCTCGGCTGGCGCGTCGACCGGCAAGCGCTGCGGAATACCCTGTTACTCGCGCTGTTCGTGCTTCCGTTCTATCTCGTCGGCTCGTCGCTACCCACAGTCAGGGCGTACTACCCGATGTGGAGCGTCGAGCCGGCGCTGTCGTCGTTCGTTCCGCACGCTGTCGGGCAGTTCGTGATCGTGCTCGCCGCCGAGACCTACTTTCGTGGATTGCTCTGTGTCGGCGTGCGCGAAATCGGGTTCAAGAGCGTGTTCATCAGTCCCGTCATCTATGCCCTCCAGCACGCGAACAAGCCGCCAATCGAACTGCTGCTGTCCGGACCCACGGACGTGCTTTTCGGCGCAGTCGACTATCAAAGCCGGTCGATTCTCCCCTCCGTCGTCGCTCACGGGTTCGGGCTGACGCTACTCGATTGGCTCGTGCTCCATCCACCGCTGCTCGCGCCCGAGCGGGTGGCCGGTTGGCTGCGGTGGCTGCCGGTTCCGGTATGACGAATCAGGCGGGCCCGGCCGGCATGCCGCCGGCTTGCAAGAAAACATAGAGCAGCGTGAACAGCGTCGCGTTGTACGCGCCGTGGATGAACGCCGGCACGACGAGGTTGTCGGTGAACTCGTAGGTCGCGCCGAAGACCAAGCTGGGGAAGAAGAGCACGCCGATGGTCGCCAGCCGGCCGCCGACGCCGCCCGTGAGCGCCGTGAAGTGTATCGCGGCGAAGATGGCGCTCGCGAGAAGTACCCCGGGAACGGGACCGAACGCTTCCCGTATTCGCCCCTGTACGACACCGCGGAAGAGCAGCTCCTCGCCCGGACCGATGAGAACGAACGAGGCGGGAATCAGCAGGAGGAGCACCTCGGGGTTTTGGGTGGCGATCTGACCGACCTGATTCGGTGCCGGCTGGACCTGCGTGAGCGCGACCAGCGCCGTTCCGACGAACAGACCGACGAACGCGAGCAGATAGCCACTCACGGCTGCGATGACGTCCCGGAACGAGGGGATTCGCATGCCGATGTATTTCCGTCCGAGTCCGCGAAGACGCAGATACAGCAGTGCAGTGCCGCCGAAGGCGATCCCCTGTCCCGTAATCAGCGAAATCACCAGTAGCGTCAGCGCGCTGAGTTCGATACCGACGAAATCCAGCGGGAGGATGATGACGGCACCGAGGACGAGGGCCACGAAGAGACCGAGGACCCCGACGGCGAGTGCGACACCGAGCGCACGCAGACGACCCGTATCCGTGTTGCTCATAGCATCAGTGAGGTGGGCGGGGGAGAAAGGATTCCGGCTTCAGTTCCCGAACGCCGACAGACTGGACTGGACGCCCGCCGCGAGCGAGGATTTCCGGCGCAGGCGTGCGAGCGAGACCGGCAGTTGGGGTTCGAGCTGGCGAAGGGCATCCCCGAACGACTCGGCCACGCCCGGCTCGCCGTCGAAGGCATCCCTGACTGTCTCGCGGACCTGCCACACTCCTGTGGGTCCCCAGTACTCTGGCGTCACGTGGCGCACCACGAGCACCGACGCCTGCCGGTCGCGCTCGGCGAGGTGTTCGAGCACGCCAAGCCGGGCGGCGTAGTACGCGCCGGCGGTCTCCTCGACGTATCCGGTCCGCCCATCGTGGCCCTCGCGGTCGGCGGCGAGCCACATTCCTCTATCGGGGTCGGGGTTCCAGACGCTGCCGGGCGCTTTGCACTCGACGAGTTCGAATTCCCAGTTGCCCGGCGCGAGCAGTATCCAGAAGCGATTGCCGAGGTATTCGTTGTAATATAATTCGGGTTTGTCCACCGCCGTTGCGTTCCGAATCCCACCTCTGAGAAATTTCCCCACTGTATCGTCGACGGCGGTAATCGACCAGCGCGTGGGGACGAGCCGGCGGTTGTCACCCTCGCCGAGCGCGCCAGCAGACAGGATGGTGTTGATGTCGTAGACGTCGAAGCCACGGTTGTAGAGGTAGTTCATCGCGCCCTCGGCGCGCCAGTCGTCGTCCTCCAGAGTCTTCTTGACGGGTCGCGGGACGTGCGGATTTTCCGTCAGGGTCGCGCTCTCGGCCCGTGCGCGCGGCCCGGTCGGCGAGGAGATGTCCTGTGCCGATAGTGAGAAATCGACATCGAGCGAACTTTCGAGACCGATCTCGACATCGACGGGTCTATCGGCGATGGCGACTTCGCGCTGGGTTCCCAGAAAGCCGGTCCACGCGTCGGCGACGTTGCCGACGGCGGTCGTTTTTGACGTGTTTACCAATCCGGTGCGGTGCTGGAAGACGTCCTCGATAGAGAAGTTCCGGTCGTACCAGTGACCGCCAGTTTCGAAGTCGGCGGCGCGCTCCTCGTGACCGACAGGGGAAAGGACGCCCGTCGAGACGTTCGGGTACGACGACCGGCCGACGAAGATGGTGGGGGAGGTGCTGCCGAGCAGCGCGTCGTCGGAGACTTGCTGTTCGAAGTTGGTCTCGACGTCGTCAAGGTACTCCGTGATGGCATAGGATTTCTCCTGGACCAACTGCCGGCGCTCGGCGCGCTCGTCGCGCTCGATTTCCTCGAAATACTCGTCGAGCCGCATCAGTAGAGCAAGGGGTTTCAGGGCTTTGAACCCTCCGCTACCGGTCGAAATCGGGTGTCGAGGGAGTCGAAAGGCTTGAACCGACCGCACGCCTCCTTCGGGGAGTGTCACGACGACGGCTGTTCGGGTCGCTGTGTTCGATGGTGTTGCTGGTGAACCTCGCACGAGTGGTCTTCGCCCCGCTGCTGGAACCCATCGGGACGGCGTTCGACGCGTCGGCGACGGGTGTCGGACTGCTGGCGACGCTCGCGTGGCTCGGCAGCGCCTCGCCGCGCCTGCCGACGGGCTATCTGCTCACGCGCATACCCCGCCACGCGGTGATTCTCGCCGCCGGGACGATGCTCACCCTCTCGCCGTTGCTCGCCGCGACGGCCACCTCACTGTGGGTGCTCTGGGTGAGTGCCTTTTTGATGGGACTGTCCAGTGGGATATACTTCATCGCGGCCAAACCGCTGTTGAGCGACCTCTTTCCGACGCGCATCGGCACTGCCGTCGGCGTTCATGGCACCGCGAGCCAGCTCGCCGCAGCGGGCGCACCGCTGTTCGTCACCGCCGTCCTGCTCGTGGGCGAGTGGCGCACGGCCTTCATGCTCGTGAGCGGGGCCGCCGCGGCCGCGACGCTCGCCTTCGTCCTCATCGCTCGCAGCAATTCCGTGCCGGACGGCGAAGCGGAGAGCCGGAACTTCCTCGGCGCGGTCCGCAAACAGTGGAAGCTCGTGTTCGGGGCCATCGCCCTCGCGGGCTTCGCCGACCTCGCGTGGAACGGCGTGTTCAATTTTTACGTATCGTACCTCATTAGCGAGAAGCCGGTCACCGAGGGCACCGCCCGCACACTGCTGTCGGTCGTCTTCGCCGCCGGCGTCCCTGCCTTCACCCTCGCCGGTCGCCTCGCCGACCGCCTACCGTACGTGCCGCTCGTGCTCGCCATCATCACCGCCTTCGCCGCCTCGTTGCTCGGACTGACGGTGGCAACTACGATGCTGGAACTCGTCGCTGTGAGCGCCGCGCTCGGGCTGGCCATCCACAGTATCTTCCCGGCGATGGACACCTACGTGCTTGACTCACTGCCGGATGCCCACCGCGCGAGCGCCTATGCGGTGTTCAGCGCGGGCATCATCACGCTGAGCGCGCTCGGCAGCGTCGTCGTGGGCGCGCTGCTCGATGCGGGGTTCGCCTACACGGCAATATTCCAAGGATTCGGCCTCACTACGCTCGGGTTCGTCATCGTCTTCACTGGGATTCAGTTCACCGTTGGGTTCCCAACCGGGCGGCACTCGGCCGACGCGGAGCAGCCGGAGGCGCGGAATTCGACCACCGATTGAGAGAACGGGTACTTGCCGATGCCCTCACATTCCATCCGTCTGTTCAGTCAGACCGGAGCCGATGGCCGCCCCGACTGCGGCAGCGACGAGCGTACCGGCCGTTACCCATACTGGTTGGCTGTCATAGAATCCGAGCCAAAAGAGGACGAGTCCCGCGACGAACGCACCGGCGAGTCCGCCACCGAATCCCTTCAGCATCGCCCGCATCGTTGCTCTGTCCATACGATTCACGGGCAGACTGTCGATGAAATCAGTTCACTAACTATGGATGCCCATCGCCTCGATCTGCTCTTGGTAGCGGTTGCGGATGGTCACTTCCGTGACTTGGGCGACGTCGGCGACTTCGCGCTGGGTCTTCTTCTCGTTACACAGGAGGGACGCAGCGTAGATGGCAGCGGCGGCGTAGCCGGTAGGCGATTTCCCCGAGAGCAGGCCTTCCTCGGCGGTGGTCTCGATGATGTCGTTGGCCTTCGCCTGTACTTCCTCCGAAAGGGTGAGTTCCGAGCAAAAACGGGGGACGTATTTTTTCGGGTCGACGGGGCGCATTTCGAGGGCGAGTTCTTGGGAGACGTAGCGATAGGTGCGGCCAATCTCCTTGCGTTCGACGCGCGATACCTCCGAGATTTCCTCCAGACTTCGGGGGATGCCCTCTTTTCGACAGGCCGCATACAGTGCCGAGGTGGCGACGCCCTCGATGGAGCGTCCGCGGATGAGGTCGTCGGCGAGCGAGCGCCGATAGATGACGGAGGCGACCTCCCGTACCGAGCGGGGCACGCCCAGCGCGCTCGCCATCCGGTCAATCTCAGAGAGGGCGAACTGGAGGTTGCGCTCGCCGGCGTCTTTCGTCCGAATGCGCTCCTGCCACTTTCTCAACCTGTGCATCTGGGAGCGCTTCTTCGAGGAAATCGACCGCCCGTAGGCGTCCTTGTCCTTCCAATCGATAGTCGTGGTGAGGCCCTTGTCGTGCATCGTCTGGGTGGTCGGCGCACCCACACGGGATTTCTGCTGGCGTTCGGCGTGGTTGAACGCCCGCCATTCGGGACCGGGGTCGATGTTCTCCTCCTCGACCACCAGCCCACAGTCCTCACAGACCAGCTCGCCACGGTCGGCGCTCTTGACGAGGTTCTCCGAGTCACACTCAGGACAGCTCCGCACCCCCTCGCGTTCGTCGTCCACCTGCTCCGGTTCGGCCTGACGCTCCCGCTGACGAGTGGACCGTGTCATTGCACTTTTATAGTAGTATCCTCAGCGCGTATAAACTCTTGGGGGTATATCGTCGTCTTTTGCCGGGTTCATGCTGAACTGGGTGACAATCGTCCCGAGTCGTCCGGACAGGGTCACTTCGGAGGCCTCGTACCGCAACCGCTATGCGAACGCTGTGGCGAGTGTCGGCGATGCCGGTCATCGAGTGCGACGTCGAGACCGCCCGCGAACGCCTCGAATCCGCTGGGATCGCAGTTGACGGGGGCAACACCGACCACGAGCGCTGGCGGGCAACTAGCGATGGAGCGACCGCCGTCGCCTACGACGGGAAGGTCGTGATACAGGGCGCGGAACCGGCCCGCCTCGAAGGGGTGCTCCGGGAGGGTGGCGGGCGGGCGCACTGCTATTTCGACGGCGCGTCGCGGGGCAATCCCGGTCCGGCGGCCATCGGCTGGGTCATCGTCGACAGTAGTGGTATCGTCACCGAAGGCGGCGAGCGCGTCGGCGAGACGACCAACAACCGCGCCGAGTACGACGCCCTCGTGCGGGTGCTCGAACGCGCCGCCGACTACGGGTTTTCGACGGTCGAGGTTCGCGGCGACTCACAGCTCGTCGTCGAGCAGGTCCGCGGTGCATGGCAGACGAACGATCCCGCACTCCGCGAGCGCCGGGTTCGGGTGCGCGAACTGCTCGACCGGTTCGACGACTGGTCCATCGAGCACGTCCCGCGCGAGGTAAACGAGCGAGCCGATGCCCGCGCGAACGAGGCCTTCGATGAGTGAGCTGCCCGAGGAGGTCGCCGACGAGGCCGAGCGGCTCACACGGCTCATGCGAGCAGCCGCGGACGACAACGAGCGCACGGCCTACCGCGAGCGCCGCCGCGAACTGCTCGCCGACCACGGTTTCACGGCGCGCGTCCGTGATACCGACGACACGCTCGTCTGCCATCCCGACGAGTGGGTCGTAGAGGGCGAGGTCCGGCCCGAGCGCATCGAGGACACCGGCCGCGCCGTCGAGCGCTCGCTATCTGGAGCCGGCGACCCGGACGACTGGGAGAGCGTTGCGGCGCACAACGACAGGGTCGTCGAAGCGGTCGCCGCTCATGGAGAGACGCACGGTGCGAATGCCCGCGCGTTCGCCGATTTCATGAGCAACCATTATGCGCGCCGCGTCGAGTCAGCCACCGAGAGGGAAATCGAGGAGTTCCACACCGAGTATTTCGTCCGCAACGCATGGCCGACCGACGAGCAGCGCGAGACTATCGAGCGGTCACTGTCGCTCGTCTTCGAAGAGGCCGACGCTCTCGATGCGGCGGACGAATAAAATCAGCTAACCGCGTTATCGCTGGCTGTCGATGAGGTCCCTGACAGTCTCGGCGCGGTCGTCGTCGGTGACGAACTTCCCGAGCGTCCAATCGAGCTTGTCGACGACCGCCTCGTAGCCCTCGTCGGTGAGCGCGTAATCGTTGGTGCGCTTGTCGCGTTCGCTCTTCTCGACCAGCCCTGCCTCCACGAGGTCGTCAAGGTTCGGATAGAGCCGGCCGTGATTGACCTCCGAATCGTAGTACGATTCGAGCTCGCGCTTGATGGCCAGCCCGTACATCGGCTCGTCCGAAAGGATGGCGAGGATGTTCTGTTGGAACGCCGTCAAATCGCGGGCGATACCGCTGTCTTGGACCGCTTGTGCCTCTGGCATCACGCTGCAAGATGTCATCCGGATATTTAATACTTCGCAACCATAACGACGGATCGGTACGATAGTTACAATACCTGCCACAACCGGGTGATATTCAGCCGAAAATCGACAGGCCACCGGCGACGCGGAGGGACGATAGAAAACGCTTTTTCCTCACCTCGCCAGACGGGGGGTATGACGAACCTCTGGGAAGACCTAAAGACCGGCCCGAACCCGCCCGAAGAGATCTACGCCGTCGTCGAGTGTCTCAAAGGCGAGCGCAACAAATACGAGTACGACAAGGACATCCCTAGTGTGGTCCTCGACCGCGTGCTCCACTCGAACGTCCACTACCCCCACGACTACGGGTTCATTCCACAGTCCTATTACGACGACGAGGACCCCTTCGACGTGATGGTGCTCGTCGAAGACCAGACCTTCCCGGGCTGTATCATCGAAGTCAGACCGGTGGCGCTGATGCGTATGGACGACGACGGCGAGCAGGACGACAAGGTCATCGCCGTCCCTACTGAGGACCCCCGTTTCGACCACATCGAGGACCTCGAAGACATCACCCAGCAGCAACTCGACGAGATCGACGAGTTCTTCGAGACCTACAAGAACCTCGAAGCCGGCAAGGAGGTCGAGACGCAGGGCTGGGAGGACCGACAGGCCGCCTACGACGCCATCGAACACGCCCAAGACCTCTACGAAGAACAGTTCGGCTGAACCGCGAGGCGCTATCACTCTCTGTCGCGGTAGATTCCGACGCCAGCGGTTGTCATTCCAGCCGCCAACACGAGAAGTGCTATCGGAACTCCAGCCTCACCGGAAACACTAGCCTCAGTCGCCACAGCGCCACCCACGAGACCGATTCCGATAAGGAGTGTTCCAACCGCAGCCAACCGATTCATCCGGTGTTCACTCGTTCGGACAGGTGTTGATACCCAGTAGCTTGTTCAGCCCACCGCGGGCGGTCGTGAAATTGAACAGCAGCGCCGTACTGCCGACCGCGGCGGCGACGCCAGCGGAGCGCCGTCCGGCGAGTAGCGCGCCGACGGCGACTACGAGCAGGCAAACGCCAACCACGCCACGAGCGATTCGGTCTATCCCGCCGACGTTTCGCTCGAACATATCGGAGGACGAGGTTCGAACATCACAAACCCTGATATTTTCCACAGTTATCAGACGGTCGCCACGAATGTGTTAGAATTATGGGTAGTCTTTTGCGTGTGTGGACTGTACGAACGGACGTGATGGCAGCGAAACGAACCCCGGTCGCCCTGAACCATCCCACGGTGGTCCCCGATAGCTCTGCCGACGAGCACGAACAGCATGTCGTGCGCTGTCCGGCCTGTGGCCGGCCGCTTGCCGATCACGAGTAGAGAGCGAAGCGAACCATCTTTGTGCCCGCCCGAGGTAAGCGGGTCATGGGACTGTTCGACCGCCTGACCGGCGACGACGCGCCCCGTGTTGCGTTCTTCGGCATCGACGGGGTTCCATATAGCCTCATCAAGGACAACCCCGATGTGTTCGAGAACCTCACGGCCATCGCCGAGGAGGGCAGCGCCGGCCCAATCGACTCGATTGTTCCCCCGGAATCGAGCGCGTGCTGGCCCTCGCTGACGACCGGCGTGAATCCCGGCGAAACTGGTGTGTACGGCTTTCAAGACCGCGAGATCGGCTCCTACGAGACCTACGTGCCGATGGGTCGTGACGTCCAAGCGACGCGGGTCTGGGACCGCGTCGAAGACGAGGGCCGCAACGCCACCGTGATGAACGTCCCCGTGACCTTCCCGCCCCAACGCGACGTCCAGCGGATGGTCTCGGGCTTTCTCTCACCGGGCGTCGAGGAGGCCGCCTACCCCGACGAGCTGCGTGAGACGCTCGAAGGTAGGGGCTACCGCATCGACAACAACGCGAAACTCGGCCACGACGACGACAAAACCGAGTTCATCGATGACGCCCATGCCACGCTGGACGCGCGCTTCGAGGCGTTCAACCACTACGTCGAACAGGACGACTGGGACCTCTTCTTCGGCGTGTTCATGACCACCGACCGAGTGAACCACTTCCTGTTCAAACACTACGAGGAAGACGGCGAGTACAATGAGGAGTTCCTCGACTTCTACAGCAAGGTCGACGACTATCTCGGTCGCCTACGTGAGATGCTGCCCGAGGACGTGACGATGGTCGTAGCGTCGGACCACGGCTTCACGAGTCTCGACTACGAGGTCCACTTCAACGAGTGGCTCCAGCAGGAAGGCTGGCTCTCCTATCAGAGCGACGACCACGACAGCCTCACCGACATCGCCGACGAGGCCGACGCCTACGCCTTCATCCCGGGACGCTTCTACATCAACCTCGAAGGGCGCGAGCCACGTGGCGGGGTTCCAGAAGCGGATTACGAGGACAAGCGCACGGAGTTGAAGAAGGCCCTCGAAACGCTCGAAGGTCCCAATGGCCGGAAGGTCTGCGAGCGCGTCGTCGAGAAGGAGGAAGCCTTCCGGGGCGCACACGACGACATCGCGCCCGACCTCGTGGCGATTCCGAACCACGGATTCGACCTCAAAGCTGGGTTCTCCGGTCACGACGAGGTCTTCGACACCGGTCCGCGCAACGGGATGCACAGCTTCGACAACGCCACGCTACTGGTCGACGACGCGAACACGCGCGTCGGCGGCGACACCGACCTCTTCGACATCGCGCCGACGCTGCTCGACCTGCTCGAAATCGACTACGACCGCGGCGAGTTCGACGGCGCAAGCCTCGCCTGAGTGGAAAAAGACCGCTATTCGTCGAGTTCGAAGGCGATCTCGACTTCGGCCTGATACTCGCGGCCGTCGGCCTCGGCGAGTTCGACGCCGAGGCTCTCGGTCGTGGCCCATTTGACGTTGTTGAGCGTGTCCTCGGCGCGGTCGACGGCATCGTCGACAGCGGCCTCGAACCCTTCGTCGCTCGTTCCGATCATCGTGATTTTCTTGTAGACCATTGCAGAACCCGTTTCGACCGACGGAAGCATAAAACCCCGCTTCGCTGTCGTCGTGGTATTTATCCGGTCTCGCGCTCGCGGGTGTCGAGCCGTGCGGCGATGGCATCGACGACGCCGCTCAGTCGCGCGCCGCCCCAGACGGCGACGACGGCCGCACCGACCGTATCGAAGATGAGGTCGAGCATCGTGTCTTCGAGACCGTACTGGGTGAGGACGGGTTCGGCGAGCACGAGCGTCGAGAGGGCGCTGGCAGCGAACTCGATGACCTCCCAGAGCACGCCGAAGGCGAGCACGAACAAAAAGATGAACACGACCATGAACTCCGACGGGAAGGAGACGTCCGAACTATGGACGTCGAGCGCGCGGGCGGTCGCGTAGCCGACGGCGGCGACGACCGACGCCGACAGTCCATGTGTGAGATGGTCGTACCACCACAGCGACTGGTAGGGCGACAGCGGCGTCCACGGCAGGCCGACACCGCCGAAGGCATGGAGGAACACGGCACTCGTAATCCATAGCGTCAGGCCCGCATCCATCGGAATCCCGTAATCGCGTTCGAGGATTCCGGGCAGTCGCGTCGCCGCGAGCGCGAGCAGCGTGTTGACGATGATGGTCGTACTCCCTTGAAGCACGCCAGCGAGGAACATGCCGACGAGACCCACCTCCATCGCCCATGTGAGCTGGCGCTGGCGGCGTTCGGAGAGTCCGAGCCAGTCACGCAGCCTCATCGAACCACCTCCGGCAGGCGTTTGGGATGGAGACGGCGGCGGACGTAGCCCTCGAAGAAGAGGCCGGCACCGACGCCTGCAACGGTGGAGGCGACGAACTCCCACATCAGTTCGTCCTCGGAGGCCAGAAACCCGGTGCCGAGATAGAGGTCGGCGACCCAGCGGGTGACCGCCCACGCGCCCGCGGTCGCGAGCGTCGTGACCACGACGAAGGTCACGGCGAAGCGATAGCTCATCTCCACAGTCGTGAAGAGGTGGAGTTCGACCGCGACGACGAGCGCGAGCGCCGCCACCGCGAGGTACGTGGCGATTTCGGCGACCGGCGGGGCGAACGCGCGGGCGAGCGTCGGCAGGGCGGCGAGGGCGAGCACCTCCCACGGCACCATCGCTCGCGGCGACCGAACCGCGACGGCCGGCAGCACCGACAGGACGACGACGCCCGCGGTGAAGACCGTCCACAGCAGGTTGCCGCGAAACAGCGACGCCACCGCGACGGCGGCGACGAACGCGACGAACGTCCACGCGAGGATGGCGTTCGCTCGTTCGCTTTCGACGAGTCGACCGAGGTCCGCGCGTGACATGGGCCGGCCTTCGTCGCCGGGGGACTTTACCTCTCGCGTCAGAGTGCGAGATAGGCGGCGGCGTAGGCGACCGACGCCAGCGTCACCGCAGCCAGCCCGGTGAGCGCGGCTGTCAGTGCGCGGTCCCCATCGAGCGCTCGCCGGGACCGGCGGACGCGGCGGACGAGCGGGGCCGGTCCGACCGCCCCGACCGCGAGCACGCTGAAGACGAACTCGTAGGACGAATCGACCGTCGGCGCGGGCACCGCGAGCGCGGCCGCCGCGTAGGCGACACCGAGGGTCGCACGGCCGTGGATATGGCTCGTCAAGCTGCGGCCGGTGAGTTCGCAGTAGACGACCGCCGCGAGCCAGATCGTGAGGAGTTCGATCCCGAACGCACCCAGCAGATGCAGCGTCGGGTCGGCGGCGAGGACGAATCGGTCACTCACGAGTCGGGTAGCAAAGGGGTAGAGCATATGCGGTGGTTCGCCGGTGAACAGGTCGCCGATCGGATGACTGACGAAGCCGACGAGCGCCGTGAGGAACACCGCTTTCGGACCGAGGTCGCCGTAGTGTGCGCCGAGTTCGGCGATGGCGAGACTCGTGAGCGCGAACGCGCCCATCACGAGCGCACCGAGCGGTCCGCTCACGACGCCGGCGACCGCGACCAGCCCGCCGAGCGCGAGCAGCGCGCCACCGCGTTCGGGACTCAGTAGCGAGCTGCTACTCTCGATGTTCAGCAGCGACCCGCCATCTCCGTCGCCCGTATTCCCGCTCCGCGCGCGACCCCAGAACCAGAGCGCGACGGCCACGACGGTACCGACGACCAGCGAGTGCGTCACGGCACGGTGGACGAGGTTGCCGGCCGACCAGAAACTCTCGGCCGCGTCGGCGACGCCGCTGGCCGAGGCCAGACCCATGGGGGCATAGAGGATGTCGACGTCGGGGGCGGCGGCGAATGCACCTGCGGACGCACCGAGGGCCAGTGAGCGCTCGCGCGAACAGCCGAACAGGCGCGCGCCGCCCGCGACGGCCGCGAACGCACCCAGTGCATGGCCGACGAACATACCACTGCTGACGGACTCGGCGCGCATAAACCGTTCGTGGCCGGTCGTCAGCACAACGAAACGAACGGCATTTCAATACCGCCCGAGTCGCCCCAGTATGGAACGACCCGCGGTGGGTGAACTCACCCCGCCCAACCGAACGCTGATGGGGCCCGGTCCGAGCGATGTCCACCCGCGCGTCCAGCGGGCGATGACCACGCCGCTAGTGGGCCATCTCGACCCCGCGTTCGTCGACCTGATGGACGAGGTGCAGGAACTCCTCCGGTACGCCTTCCGCACCGACAACGAGTGGACGATTCCAGTCAGTGGAACCGGCTCGGCGGCGATGGAGGCTGCCATCGGGAACCTCACCGAACCGGGTGATACAGTCCTCGTCCCCGCCAATGGCTACTTCGGGGGACGGATGGCATCGATGGTCGAGCGAGCGGGCGGCGAAGTGGTAGAAATCGACGCCCCGTGGGGCGAGCCGCTCGACATCGCTGACGTACGCGCAGCGTTCGACAGCCATGACCCCGACCTGCTGGCGTTCGTCCACGGGGAGACGAGTACGGGTGTCCTCCAGCCTGACGTGCCAGAACTCACCGAACTCGCCCACGACAACGACGCGCTCGTCATCGTCGATGCGGTGACCACCCTCGGCGGCGTCGAGCTCAGAGTGGACGACTGGGACATCGATGCGGCGTACTCGGCCGCCCAGAAGTGTCTCTCCGCACCTCCGGGGGCGAGCCCGCTCACGATCAATACACGGGCGATGGCGAAGATCGAAGACCGCGACACGGACGTTCGGTCGTGGTATCTCGATCTCACCGAACTCACCGACTACTGGGGCGACGAGCGCGCCTACCACCACACCGCGCCCATCACGAACGTCTATGCGCTCCGGGAGGCGTTGCGGCTCGCCGCCGAAGAGGGCATCGAGGAGCGCTGGGAGCGCCACGAGCGGGTCGCTGGCGCGCTCCGGTCGGGCGTCGAGGCGATGGGTCTCGACATCGCCAGCGAGTCGTGGCTCCCGAGCCTGAACAC
>CAZJHA010000038.1:0-13464 GCA_964545755.1 uncultured Halobacteriales archaeon
CACCGTTCTCGGCAACGACGTCGATGATATTCTGGGCTCCTTCGTCGCGCATCGAGGGGGCGGTGGCGTCCTCGTTGTCCGGCACCCAGACGTCCGGAGCCTGCATTCCTCGAAGTTGGCTGGCACTGCGGATCATCTTCGCCGAATCGTCCTCGCCCTCCACTGCGGTGGGAGAGGTGAAAAACGTCCGCACGAACTTCCGGTCGTGGAGTCGCTCGTCGTGTCTCTGTGTCATTTGTATGTCAATTGGTGGCTGTAACGCCGCCGGGCGTCGCTGGCTGACTGTGCGTTCGCTTGCCGTCGGTTGGCATGTGACGTTCGCCGTGTCGGTCGATGGGGTACTGTTTGTTTCGGTCGGAAACGGCGAACGCCACCCGGACGTTCAGTCGTCGCTGTCGGCCTCGGCGGTTAGCGGGTCGCGTTCGTCCTCGGAGAAGCCCTCTGAACCCTCGATGCGCGACCGTGCCTCGGGGTCGAACTCCATCTCGATGTCCTGGAACTTATCGACGAAGGAGAGTTCGTGATGGCTCTCGGTCTCGTGGTCGAGGTACTTCTCTTCGAGGTCGAACTGGCCCTGTTCTGCGTTCTCCGCGAGGTTCTTCATGTCCTCGTAGGCGGCGTGGGCACCGGAGTGCAGCGCGAACAGCGTGATGAACTGGTAGCTGTAGCCGAGGTCACCAAGCTCCTCGAAGGTGAGCGGGTCGTCCTGTTCGGACCACGCGAACGAGGAGGAGTAGTTGAACGCCAGATCGAGGTCGGGGTGGGTCTCGTGGATGGTTTCGGCGTACTCGACGGCGTCTTCCCGGCTCGGGTCGGGCATCTCCGGCCAGACGATGTCCACGCCCGCGTCGGCGTACAGCCGGCCGCGTTCGAGGTGCTCCTCCCAGTCGCCGTTGGCGGAGCCGTAGGCGTCCGTCCGGGCGATGATGACCGTGTCCTCGCTCTGTTTCGCATCGACGGCAGCCTCGAAGCGCGCCTGTGCGTCTTCGCGGGAGACGATCTGCTTGCCCGCGATGTGGCCACACCGCTTGGGCGTCACCTGGTCCTCGATGTGGACTGCGGCGACGCCGACCTTCTCGTATTCGCGGACCGCGCGCTGGACGTTGTGGATGCCACCATACCCCGTGTCACAGTCCGCAATCACGGGGAGGTTGGTGGCTTCGACCATTCGCTTTGCGTTTTCGACCATCTCGGTCATCGTGACCATTTCGAGGTCCGGGAAGCCGAACTGGCCCAAAACTGTCGAGTAGCCGCTCATGTAGGCGGCGTCGTGGCCGGCCATCTCCGCGAGTCGGGCATCGAGGGCGTGATACATCCCCGGCGCGAAGACGTAGTCCTGTTCGTCCAGCATTTCGCGCAGCTCGCGGGCTGCGGAGTTGTCGACATCCTTCGTGAAGACGTCCGTGTCTCCGATGAGTTCTTTCGGCGTTGGCATGGTTGGTCTCATGGCGGCGAGCGGACCCCATCTCGGGGAGGGCGCGACTCGCTCGCCGGCCGCATCGATACCGATACCGGGACGGTAAAAAACTGTTATGGTCTATCATGATAATATTCTTTAGAGGGTTTTCCGAATGCGGAAGCAATTAGCGAATATAAATGTCTGACGTTAGCATGGGACTACCGAGGCCGACGCGGATGGCCGGACTTTTTCGTCTGCCCGGCGGAGGTCGCTCATGCACAGGGCGCTGCGCGCGGTCGGCGGCGGCGTCGTCGGGACGCTCGTGTTGGGGTTTTTCCTGCTCGTTCTCGACACGCAGGCGCGCGGCGCGCTGTCCGTCGCGGGTGTCGTCGGTCGCTTTCTCGGGATTTCTGGACGGCCAGTGCTCGCCATCGCGCTATTTGCGGTCCTCACCGCTGTCGGCTGGCCGCTGCTGTTCGTCGCGGTCGAGGAGTACCTCCCGTTCGGTCCCGACCCCGCCGCCCGGGCCGTGGTCTTCGCCGGCGTCATCGGGGTCGTCTTCGTCGCCGTCGGCCGCGGGGCCATCGTGGGACCGATACTCGTCATCTACACCGGCTTTTCGCTGCTCGCCCACCTCGCCTACGGCTTCGTGCTCGGCAGCGTCTATGGACGCCTCGCGGGATAGATGGCGACCGGACGAAACCGGCCAAACCGACGGGGGAAGCCACGTTTATGCCCCGGGGTCGAGTACCCCCGTCATGGCCTTCGACCGACGACCGGCAGGAGGGATTCGACCATGATCGGGGGCGGCATCGTGCTGGCGGTCCTCGGCGTGCTGGTGGTCGCGCTCGGGACGCAGTTCGTTCGTACGAAGGGATGGTCCTCGCCCGTTCCCCGCCCTGACGGTGGCTATCTCTCTGGCGACGAGACCGACGTCGCACACGAGGAGAAGCAGGCCGGGCTGCTGCGCTGGCTGACGACCGTCGACCACAAGGACATCGGCATCCTCTATCTCGTCTTCGGGACCGTAGCGGCGCTGTGGGGCGGCACCGAGGCGATGATGATGCGGACCGAACTCCTCACCCCACAGGCCGACGTCTGGACCGCGGCCACCTACAACGGACTTTTCACTACCCATGGCATCACGATGCTGTTTTTCTTCGCTACACCGGTCTTTTTCGGCATCGGGAACTACTTCCTCCCGCTCCTGCTCGACGCCGATGACATGGCCTTCCCGCGCATTAACGCCATCGGCTTCTGGCTGCTGCCGCCGTCGCTGCTGCTGGCGCGGGCGGGTCTGCCGGCCGATGCGCTCGGGAAGATTCTCTCCACGGTCGGAATTCAAATTCCATTCCTCGAAGCACTCCATCCCCCCGAAACCGGCTGGACGCTGTACACGCCGCTGTCGATTCAGACGACCAACCCGCAGGTGGACCTACTCCTGTTGGGACTGCATCTGAGCGGCATCGCGACCACCCTCGGTGCGATAAACTTCATCGTCACCGTCGTTGCCGAGCGCGGCGACGACGTCGGCTGGCCCGACGTCGACATCTTCAGTTGGACGATGCTCTCGACCAGCGGCATCGTCCTGTTCGCCTTTCCCCTGCTCGGCAGCGCGGTCATCATGCTGCTGCTCGACCGCAACCTCGGGACCGCTTTCTACCTTGCCGAGGGTGGCGGGCCCATCCTCTGGCAGCACCTCTTCTGGTTCTTCGGCCATCCTGAGGTCTACATCATCTTCTTACCCGCTACAGGACTCGTGAGCACCATCCTCCCGAAGTTCAGTAGTCGAAAGCTGTTCGGCTTCCGCTTTATCGTCTACTCGACGCTGGCCATCGGCGTGCTCTCGTTCGGCGTCTGGGCACACCACATGTTCACGACGGGCATCGACCCACGCGTGCGAGCGAGTTTCATGTTCGTCTCGCTGGCCATCGCGGTCCCGAGCGCGGTGAAGGTGTTCAACTGGCTCTCGACGATGTACGATGGCCGGATTCGCCTGACCGCGCCGATGATACTCGCCGTCGGCTCCATCGGGACGTTCATCATCGGCGGCGTCACGGGCGTCTTTCTGGCCGCCATCCCCATCGACCTCATCTACCACGACACCCAGTACGTCGTCGGGCACTTCCATTTCATCATCATGGGCATCATCGTGATGATGATGTTCGCGGCGAGTTACTACTGGTATCCCATCATCACCGGGAAGATGTACGACCAGCGTCTCGCACGCCTGCAGGCTGGCCTCACCATCCTCGGCGTGCCGTTGACGTTCGGCTCGATGCTCATCATGGGTGCGCTCGGCTTGCCACGGCGGTACGCCGACTACCCCGCACAGTTCGCCACGCTCCAACAGGTGTCCTCGGTCGGCGCGTTCATCATCGGCGTCGGCGTGCTG
The DNA here is from genome assembly GCA_964545755.1 of uncultured Halobacteriales archaeon. GTDB lineage: Archaea > Halobacteriota > Halobacteria > Halobacteriales > Halococcaceae > Halococcus. The sequence continues at coordinate 3,795 of CAZJHA010000038.1, forward strand.
CTGTGGCTGTGGAACATGGTCCAGTCCTACCGCGTCGGCGAACGCGTCCGCGACGCCGACGTCTGGGACCTCAAGCGCGACGACGCCTTCACCCGCGAGTGGCAGTGGTTCGAGGAACGCCTCGACGAACGCTACGGCACCGACGGCGAGCGGGCCGACGACTGACTCACTCCTCGGAGACACCGCCGAGCACGCTCGAAATCCGCCCGCGCCACTCCTCGATGGCGTTGATGTCCGCCCGGAGGTCCGCGACCGACGCCTGTGTCTCGTCGATTTCGGTCTGTGCGTCGTCGATGTCACTATCGAGCGCCTTGATGTCGTCGCCGTTCGTCTCGATGGCCGCTTCGAGGCGCTCGATGTCCGCCTCGGTCTCGCTCGTTCGCTCATCGAGCGCTGCGAGTTCGTCCTCGATGTCCGCGACCTGCTCGGTCAGGTCCTCGATGAGCTGGCGGGCCGGCCCGTGTTCGTCGATGAACTCCTCCAAGGCGTCGGTGTAGGCTTCGAGGTCGCTGATGCGCGACTGGAGGTGACTGAAACGAACCTCACCGCTCGCGCCGTCGGTATCGAGTTCTTCGGCGAGCAGTTCGCGGTCGCTCTCTGCAAGCTCGCCGTTGCGGAGTTCGGCTGCCAGCGCCGCCCCCACCCCACCCTCGGGAACGCCGACACGCGCCTGTTCGCTACCCGCTGTGCCCGTATCGCCAGCTCCCGCATCCGCCTCGGTCGGTTCGGTTCCATCGGTTGGGTCCGACCCGGTTCCCGAGATATTGACCGCCTCGGCGGTGCCCTCGTTGTCAAGGCCGGGAACGTTCTCGCCTGCGATGACGTCGCGGGCGGCTTGGCTGCTGTCGCGGCCCGGCGTCGTCGCGTCGGGGGTTCTCGTTCGGTCCTCGGCGTCGGCATCGTCGGCGGTGCTCGCAGAATCGCCGGTATCGCCGCCGAGACCACTGACGTCGAGTTCGGGGTCGGTCATGAACCGGTCGGCGTCGTGGTCGTCTGTCCTGATGCCGTAGACGGTTCGGTACTCCTCGCCGGGCGCGATGTGGCGCTCGAAGACTGCGCTGTCGCCTTCGATTGTCCAGTCGTCGCCGCCGTGGTCGGGGTGGAATCCGAGGTCGCCGGACGGAATGCCGTCGGGAACGGCATCGACCAGTCGAACCATCGCGCCGTCGTCGCGCTCGGAGCGCACGCGGAACTCGATGGTGGGGACGGGGAACTCGTCGGTCTCGTAGGACTTCGTGAGGGTGATGCCGTCCTCGGTGACGGTTCGTTCCGGTGTGTCTGCGTCACTCATGGTGGCCAATCGGCCACGTCCCTCTTAAACGTTCAGCGGTCTACTATCGGCTCAGAGTTCGACCCGGTCGCCGATCTCGACGATTTCGAGGCGCTCGGGATGCTCGTAGCTACGGACATGCGGATAGAGCGCGGTCGGGTCCGCCGTCAGTCCCTTCCACATGTCCCAGTGGGTCGGCAGGAGTCGGTCGAGTTGGAGCTGGCCCGCGGCTTCGACAATTTCGTCTTCGCCACAGTACCAGTTCTTTTCGGTCAGCTCTCCGGTTCGCTTGTCGGGAATTTTTCCTGTCGAGCCGAAGGCGAGCGCCCCGAGGTCGACGTCGTAGCCCTCGCCAATCGTCTCCAGTTCGGTTGCGGGTTTCGTATCGCCGCCATGGAAGAAGGTTCCTGCCGGGTGCTCGACGACGTAGCTTACCGGTTGGCTCGCGTCGGGGTCGTGAGCGGTCTCGACGGTGACGGCGAACTCACCGATTTCGACGGTGTCGCCGTCGGCTATCTCGTCGAGTTGATCCTCGGAGATGTCCCACTCGTCGGTCCAGCGTTCCTCATCGCGCGCGACCGCGATGCTGTCGGCCGGCGCGTGGAAGGTCGCGCCCGTGCGTTCGAGAATGGGGGCCTGCGAGGGACCGTGAACGTGGTCGGTGTGTTCGTGGGTGGCGAAAACGGCGTCGGCCATCGCGACATCGTGCGGGTCGAACGGGACGGGAACCATTCGCACAGTCCGGGGCGGGTCGCCCGTACCGAGATACGGGTCGATGAACAGCGTCGTTGCGCCGTCGGTGAGCGCGAAGCCGTTACAGCCGAGATACCAGACGGCAACGCCGTCGGGGTCGGCGGTGGCGATGTCGTTGAGGAGCCAGTCGTCCCAGTCGCTGTGGACCATACCGATACGGGGCGAGCGAGTCGCCTAAAGCCAGCGGTCCAGTTAGACGGGAAATTCCGTGATGCGGTGGTCGCCACGGACACAGCGCCCGCGCCGTTCGTGGCCATGGCGTTCGAGGTGAATCCCGTCGAGACCGGCATTCCACGCCGCGCCCACGTCCTGTGGGCCGTCGCCGACGAGCGCGCCCCGTTCGCCGGTGACGTTCATCTCGGTCATCGCCAGCCGGACGGGTTCGGGGTCGGGCTTCCAGCCGATCTGTCCTGTGCAGCAGACGACCGTCTCGAAGTGCTCGTGCAGATCGAGTTTCGACAGGACCGGCTCGGCGAGATAGCGCTGGCAGTGGGTGACGACCCCCACGGGAACGTCGAGCGAGGCGAGAAAGGCGGCGGCGTCGTCGTAGATGAAAGTCGCCGCCGCACGGGCCGTCGGGTCCTCGACAGCATGAAAGGTCTCCCAGAAGTGTTCGGGGTCGAATCCCAACGTGCGGAGTTGCTGGTCACGGAAGCCGCCGAGACCGTGCCAGAGGGTGTGCGCTTCGCGGTCGTCGAAGGCGTAGCCGAGACGCTCGCCCACGCGGTCGAACACCCGGCGGACGTACGTCCATTCGACGTCGACGAGCGTGCCGTCGAGGTCGCACAGCCAGAAGTCGTACTGGGGAAGCTCCATCGGGTTCACTCCCTATGACGTCCGAACGGATCGCTGTTCTGTCGCCGTCGCACGCATCCGATCAGCGGACGTCGTCGAAACGCTCGGCCATCTGGATATCCTGGTCGGTGACGCCGCCTTCCTCGTGGCTCGTCAGGCTGACTTCGACCTCGTCGTAGCGAATCGTGATTTCGGGGTGGTGGACCTCCTCGTCGGCGACTTCGGCCACCTCGCTCGCAAAGGCCACTCCATCGAGGTACTCGTCGAACTCGTAGGTGTGGACGATCTCGTCGCCTGCGTGGTGCCATCCCTCGGGTGCGCGCTCGTCGATCTCCTCGTCGGTCAGAACGTCGGCCATACGTCGACTATCGGGGAGCGAACCAATAAACGTTGGCCGTTCGAACGCCCGCCTTCGGTTGGCGGACGGCGATGGAATGCATGGCGGTAGGTATATCCGTTCCGGCGGACCAGTATGAAACGTATCAGTGACGCGGTTCATCACGATCACAGACCGGCCCCGACAGGGGGAAACCATCACCCATGGAGGACACGGACAAATACCTGATTCACGCTGACGTCACCGCCGATGGGGTGGTCGAGCGCAACGACGTCGTCGGTGCTATCTTCGGCCAGACCGAGGGACTGTTGGGAACTGACCTCGATCTACGGACGCTCCAGCAGTCCTCGAAGGTCGGCCGCATCGACGTCAGTATCAACTCCCAGAACGGCCAATCGTTCGGGCGCATCACCATCGCCAGCGGTCTCGACAGGGTCGAAACCGCGATTTTGGCGGCGTCGCTCGAAACCATCGAGCGCATCGGTCCCTGCCGGTCGACGGTCGACGTCGAGCGCATCGAGGACGTCCGGGCCGCGAAACGCCGCGAGGTCGTCGAGCGCGCGAAGGGGCTTCTCGGAGCTTTCGAGGAGAGCACGATGAGCTCGGCCGAACTCGTCGAACAGGTCCGCGAGAGCGTACGCACCGGCGATATCGAGAGTTACGAAGGGCTACCCGCGGGCCCGCGCGTCGCCGACGGCGACGCGATAGTCGTCGTCGAGGGCCGTGCGGACGTGCTCACGCTCCTCGAATACGGCATCAAAAACGCCATCGCCGTCGAGGGGACGAACGTGCCAGACGCCGTGGCCGACCTCACGGGCGAACACACGGTGACGGCGTTTCTCGACGGCGACCGCGGCGGCGACCTCATTTTGAAGGAACTCGCTCAAGTCGCCGACGTCGATTACGTCGCGGTCGCACCCGCAGGCAAAAGCGTCGAAGACCTCTCGCGCGAGGAGGTCCACGACGCGCTGCGCGGAAAGGTCGCCCATGAACTCGTCGCCGAGGCGGGCAGCCCGCGCGAGGCCGTCGCCGCCACCGACGGGAGTGCTCGACCCGCACCCGCGACCGAGCAGGTCCAGCCAGCGACGGCCGAGCCGGCGGTGCCGGAGCCGGGGACGCCGACCGCCGACGGCGAGGTATCGTCAGCGACCCGACCGCCCACACCGGACGCCGGAGCCGAGTCGTTCGGCGAGCCGACCGTCGAGGACGAACCGAGCGAGTCGGTGGACGAGGCCGAGAAATCCGTCGACGAATCGACCGACGGGGCGGACGAACCGGCGACGCTCGGCGCACACGTTCGCACGGTCATCGACGACGAAACGGGACAGACACGACTTCTCGACGGCGAATTCGAGCTGATTGCGGAGGTCTCGGCAGAGGAGACCTTCGACGCCATCGCGGAGGCGTCGGCGGTGCCAGTGGCGGTGGTGATAGACGGCGAACTCGACCAGCGCGTGCTCGACGTGGCCGCCCAGCGCGGCGTCGAGCAGGTCGTCGCGCGCTCGACCGGCGAGTTCGTCAAGCGACCGACCGACGTGCGTGTGCGAACCGCCGCTCAGCTTCGGTCCGATTCCGCCGAATCGGGCTGACGAACCATCGCCACGCCATCGGCGGTCTCGTAGTGGTTCGGGAGCCGCTTTTCGACACGGAAGCCGTGGCGTTCGTAGAACCGTCGTGCGCGTTCGTCGTCCGCGCGTGCGGTGAGCCGACATTCTTCACTCCTCTCAAGGATGGCCCGCAGAAGCGCAGAGCCGTGGCCCGCGTTGCGGTGGCCGGGGGTGACGGCGAGTTCGGCGAGATGCGTGGGTTGGGTGCCGACTGCGAGCGCGTAGCCCACGGGGGTATAGCCGACAACGAGCACGGTCGCCGGGCCGGTGATGGCCGTTGCGAGTAAGTCCGGCCAGTTCGATTCGAGCGAGGCTGCCTGAATGGCGAGCAGTCGTGGGCGGTCGTCGGGCGTTGCCTCTCGGATGTGGCTCATAGTGTCGCGAGACCGATGGCCGCGGCGAGCGCCGCACAGACCAGCGCGGCCGCGAGCGTGGCGAGGAAGTTCACGGTCTGGTTGCCGATGCGGCGGTCGCCGAGTGCGAGTCCGGCAAGCGCGCCCGCGAACAGCTCGTCGACCCGACGGTTTTCGAACAGTGCACCGAGCAGGCTATCGACGACCATGCCGGCGACACCCGCCACGGCGATGGCGAGCGCGCCGGTCGGTGAGACGGCGAGGACGGGCACGGCGAGCACGGCGATGAGCGCCGCACCGAACAGTCCGGCAACGGCACCCTGCCACGTCACGCCGCCGTCGGTTCCGGGGGGGACGGGTTCGAGCGTCGTGATGAGTCGCGGCGTATCGAACAAGCCGCCGAGTTCGCTCGACAGCGTGTCGGCCATCGCACCGGCGAGCGAGCCGGCGAAGACGAACGTGAAAACCGAACGCTCCAGGGAAAGCATCGGGCTTGCGGCGTAGGCCAACACGGCACCGAGCGCGACCGCCGAGTTCGCGAGCACGTTGGCGCTGCCGCGCGCGCCGTCGTTGCCTTCGGCAAGCCCGCGCCGGCGCTTCTGCTCGTAGCGGAACTTGCCGGCAAGCCCGCCGCCGCCGAAGAAGGCGATGAGCAGCGCGAACCAGCCGAATCCACCGAGGACGACCATCAACAGTCCCGCGAGCACGCCCGTCACCATACCGGTGATCGACGCGGTGTCGAGCGCGTAGGCGAGCGCACCGAAGCCGGCCGTGACCGCGAGCGCGAGTGCGATACCTGCCGGGGAGATCGTCGGTTCGAGCGCGGCCAGCAGCCAGAGCAGCAAGCCCATCGAAAACAGGGCGAGCGGGTCGTCACGGACGAACAGCGCGAGGCGAATCAGCGCGCCGAGCAGCGCGGCGCTCGCGGCGAAGAAGACCGCGAGCGCGGGCGTCGGTGCAGGTGCAACGACTCCGACGACGAACTGGGAGAACACGCCCGCGAGCGCGCCACCGAGGACGAACGCGAGCGTGGCAGCGATGGGTTCGTGAAAGCGCTGGCGGGCCGCTGCCTCCGCGAGATTACCGCCCGAGAGCACGAGCACGCTGGCGACGAACACGTAGGTTGGCATCGAAAAGAGCGGAACGAACAGCGCGAGACCGGCCGCTGCGAGCGAAAAGCCCGCCAGTCCGTAGAGCGTTTGCTCCTCGTGGTCGCCGGGCCGGGCGAACAGGTCGAACACTGGCCCACCCTCGACGACGAAGGCCGCAAGCGCGGCGACGACCACGAACGGGGCCGCAGCGGCCGGTCCCAACACGGGAGCGGCGAGGGCGAGTGCGCCGACGAGCGTGAACGCGCCCGCCCGCCGGAGTGGCCACGTCACGCCCGTCGTTTCCCCGATGGCTACTTAACGCTCCCGAAGCCGCCAGCAAACGGTCTACAGCCACTCTCCACGCAAACCGGCTGCTGTGGCGCGGTGAATCCCGCCTTCGGCCGGATAGCGCGCGAGCGAATTGGTTGGGGAAGGTGTGGCTCGCTGTCGTTGTAGTCGCCATTCCATCGTGGCTACTGTAGCCGTAGACTCCGGGACGAATTTCGGATGGTTCCAGAAGCGGTTCGTCTATGAAACGTGAAAGCTTAGAGTAGCCGGCTGTTTCGTCGAATCGTGGGACTGTACGACCGTTATCTCGCCGCTCGCATCCGCCGCAACGCGGCCCCGCTGCCGGGCTGTGTCGCGGTCGTCATCACCGAGCGCGACCTGCTCGAAGACGGTGCCTACCGCACCGTCGAGGAGTTCTTCGGGTGGGCCTTCGAGTACGGAGCCGACTGCGTGCTGGTGTACGTGAGCGTGCTCGATACCGGCGCGGTGCCGGCCATCCGTCGAGTGTTCGAGCGCTGCGACGCGCCGCGCGAACTCGCCGTCCGGGGCCCCGACGATGCCGAGCGCGCCGACGCGCCCATCAACGTGAGCATCGGTCTCGGCGGCAAACACGAGTTCGCGGCGGCGGTCCGCGGCGCGGCCACCGCCGTTGAGGCCGGCACGCTCGCCGCAGAGGACATCGACGCCGAAACCATTGAGGACAGGTTAGTGTTCCCGACCGACCCCGACCTCGTCATCAAGACCGGGGCCGAACGACTCTCGGATTTCATGATCTGGCAGTCGGTGTACTCCGAACTGCATTTCACCGACGTGAACTGGCGCGACTTCCGCAAGCGGGAGTACCTCCGGGCGCTGCGTGATTATCAGAGCCGACAACGCCGGTACGGTCAGTAGTCAGCAGTAGGTATCACAGCCGAACGCTCGTTCGACGTCGTTCGCCGTACCGGCACTGGTGCTCCACAGAAAGCTTATTAGTACTGTGATAAAATACCAGTCGAAATGTCATTATCCCACAACTCCGGACGGGACGGTGGTTCGCGGCTCGGTCTCGTTGGCAGGAGCACGGGAGTGCTTGCAATGTTCGCTGGATTACTCGGTTCGGGCTACCTGCTCGCCACATCCGTGCTACCGTATCTGTTCACGGACAGCAGCACGCTCGCCGCCGAGAACGCACCGATAATCCTCTTCTGGTCGGCCGTCGTCGTTGCGCTCTCGCTCGGCGTCGGGTACTGGGCGTGGACGGAACACGTGTGGCGCGTGTGGGGACTCGCGGTCGCAGTGTCGGTCCTCACAGTCCTTTCACTGTTCAGCATCGGCAGCACAATCGCCCCCTTTGCGGCGTTGTCAGTGGTCGCCGCCGTCCTGTTGACCGTCGAGCGTCGGACGGCGGAGTAACGCTTGGGTGTCGAACCGACGGTCAGTCGGCCGTCGTCGGCTCGCGGTCGCCCGTCTCGTCGGTGACCGTTTCGAGTTCACCCCGAGGCAGGTACTCCCGGAGGCGCTCGACGATGGCGCGGGCCTCGTCGAGTTCCGCGCCGCCGACCGCCCGCACCAAGGCGAGCGCGCGCCGCGCGCGGGTGCGCCGCCACGACTGTTCCCGCGACTCGTAGGTACGAATCGCCCGCAGGAAGTCCTTCTTGGCGAAGGCGGGCCAGTACGGTGTACAGAAGAACACGGCGGCTTCGTTGCCGTTTGCGTGCCACGGCAGGAAGTTCGAGGTGCGCTCGTCTCCTCCTGTGCGGATGATGAGGTCGACATCGCGGGCCGGACCCGCATAGAGGCGGCGCTCGATTTCGTCAGCATCGATGTCGCCGGGCGCGAGGTCGCCGGCCTCGACCGCGCGGGCGGCTTCGCGCGCCGCGCCCAACAGTTCGGTCCGCCCGCCGTAGGCGAGCGCGATGTTGAGTTGAAGTGCGTCGTACTCGCTCGTTCGCTCCTCAGCGTACGAGATGGTCTCGCGGAGGTACTCGGGCAGTCGGTCGGTCTCGCCGATGGCGCGAATCCGCACTTCCTGCTCGTGGACACGCTCGGCGTCGGCGAACTCGCGGAGTTTCTCGTCAAGTAGCGAAAAGAGATGCTCGCGCTCGTCGGTCGAGCGGTCGAAGTTCTCCGTCGAAAAGGTATAGAGGGTGAGTTCCTCGACGCCACAGTCGGCACACCAATCGAGGACCGCCTCGGTGGTCTCGGCACCGGCGCGATGGCCGTCGGCAGCGTCCTTGCCGTGTTCGTCGGCATACCGACGGTTGCCGTCCTGAATGACGGCCACGTGGGTGGGTGCGCCGTCGATTTCGCGCTCCAGCAGGCGCTCGTAGGCTCGGTTCAACAGACCGTGCGTGCGCGAGACCATCTTGTGGAGCTAACTCGGGGGAATGAAATGAATCTTCTGACACGCGCGTTCGTGCGAGGCGGCGACAGGGACGGGCGACATTGCGCAGGTTTTTATGTGGCGGGTGCATCGAACCGAGTGCAATGGCGTCAGGTACGGTTGACTTCTTCAACGACACGGGCGGCTACGGTTTCATCGAGACCGACGAAGCGGACGAAGACGTCTTCTTCCATATGGAAGACGTCGGCGGCCCCGACTTGGAGGAAGGACAGGAGGTAGAGTTCGACATCGTGCAGGCTGATAAGGGACCGCGGGCGGAGAACCTGGAGCGGCTGTAAAAATGGCGGAAGGACAAGTCGATTTCTTCAACGACACGGGCGGCTACGGCTTCATCGAGAGCGACGAAGCCGACGAAGACGTCTTCTTCCATATGGAAGACGTCGGCGGCCCCGACTTGGAGGAAGGACAAGAGGTAGAGTTCGATATCGTGCAGGCCGACAAAGGCCCGCGCGCCGAGAACCTCGAACGACTGTAACACGAATTTTCAGCCCTCGGCGCGGTGCGGACCGAGGAGCGTATCTTTTTCGGGTGCGAGCGACGGGTATGAGCGAGACGCTCGACGACGAACTCAAAAGACGGACCGAAGCGCTGCTCGAACCCGGCGACATCGAGTTACAGGGACTCATCGTCCACACCGAGTACGATTCGAGCGAGGAGAGCATGCTCCACCGGGCGACCATCGACGTCGGCGAGACAATCGCCGAACACGCCGAGGACGACGAGACCTACGTCTACTCCGGCACCGACGACCCCGAGTTCGGCCTGAACCAACACCAGGGACTCACCATCG
>CAZJHA010000039.1:0-13383 GCA_964545755.1 uncultured Halobacteriales archaeon
TTCGCCTGTTTGAACTTCTCGTCGGCGTTCGGGTCGTCGGAGACGTCGGGATGGTACTCGGCGGCCTTCTCGCGGTAGGCCTGCTTGATTTCCTCGTCGTCGGCATCCCGGGAGACGCCGAGCACCGAGTAGAAGTCCTCGCTCATTGCCAGCCATACTTGCTTCAGCCACTTCAACAGAACGGGTTCGCCGCTCGTGGCAATCATGTCGCTACGGCGGAATAGTTATATCGTTCTGTATCCCACGACTTGATGAATGAGTACCATCAGCGAAGTATCGGTCGCGGCGGGGACGTTCGCGCTCGGCGAGACCATCGAGAGGGTTCCGGAGGCGACCTTCGAGGTCGAGCGCGTCGTCGCCCACGACACCGACCGCGTCATGCCGTTCGTCTGGGCGAGCGCGCCCGACCGCGATGCACTCGAAAACGCCTTCGAGACGGACCCGAGCGTCGAGAACGTCGAGCGGCTGTCTGACCTCGACGGCGAGTGGCTCTACCGGATGGAGTGGGTTTCTCACGTCCAGTTCGTCATCCACGCACTCACCGAGGAGGAGGCGACCGTGTTGGACGCCGAAAGCGAGAACGGTCATTGGAAGCTCAGACTGCTCTTCCCCGACCGCGATTCGCTCTCCCGGGCCTACGAGTTCTGCCAGGAGCACGACATCGACATCGACGTCGAGGCAATCTACGCGATGGAGAACGAACGTCACGCCCGCTTCGGTCTCACCGAGGAACAGGCCGAAGCGCTGACCGCGGCCTTCGAACACGGCTACTACGAGGTGCCCCGCGACTTCTCGGTCGCTGACCTCGCCGAGGAACTCGACATCTCCCATCAGGCCCTGTCCGAGCGCTTCCGACGCGCACACGGCAACCTCGTCGCAAACACACTCGTCGTCGACGAGGAGGAGGACACCGAATCGCAGGCGACGCCGAAGTTGTAGCCAGTCCGTCGGCCGGGCTACGAATCGCCGTCCCGCACGCGGTCGATCTGCATCTCCGCCCGGCGAAACAGTCCGCGCAGCGTCGTCACCTCTCGACCTGTCGGATGGGCGCGCCCGAGCACGCGCCGGAGCATGCGCTCGGTCTTCGCGCGCTTTTCTTCGGGGCGGTCGATGGCCACCAGAAACGAAGCAAACTGGTCGTACAGCCCTTCGAGCGCGCGCTCGTCGGCGCGGTCGTGGCGCTCTGGCTGATGGGTGTCCTCAAGCGCGAGCTCGCGGAGTTCGTAGAGGGCAATCGTGGCCGCCTGTCCGAGATTCAGCACTGGATAGTCGGGGTTGGCGGGAATCGAACATACCTCGTCGATGCGGGCGAACTCCTCGTTCGAGAGTCCCGTGCCCTCGCGGCCGAAGACGAGCGCGACGTCGGTTTCGACGCCCACGAGGTGCTCGCCGAGTTCGGCCGGTGTCGTGAACGGATACCGAACATGAGTACCCTCATCACGACCGGTCATGGCGGTGAAGCCGATGGTGTAAAATTCCGAGACGAGCCGCTCGAAGGTGAGCACGTCGTGATTGGGCAGGATGTCCTCACGGGCGTGGCCGGCGAAGCCGTAGGCCTCGCCGTCGGGGTGGAGGTCGGGCGGGTCGACGAGTTTCAGGTCCGCAAAACCGAAGTTCTTCATCGCTCGCGCGATAGTTCCCACATTACCTGGCGTTTGCGCATCGACCACGACGACGGCGACCCCCATCAGACGTCGAGGTTGTCGAGGTCCACGCTTTGGGCCTCCTGTTCGGCCTCGGCCGCCGACTCCGTGCCCGACACCGAGGGCACTGCCGCTTGGTCGGTATCGACGTGCTCGACCGTCTCGTAGCCGTCGGGCACGCGCCCGCCGTCGGCGAACCACTCGTGGAAGGCGTCCTGAAGCTCGGGCTCCCCACGATAGTCGGCTCCGCCCTGCTCGCGGAACCAGTAGAGGAAGTCCGGTTCGTGGGCCCCACAGAGGACGACCTCGTGCAGGGGCTCGCCGTAGACTGCCGCCGCGTCGTTGCAGGCATCCAGATGGCTGTCGCCGTGGATGAGCCAGCAGGCATGGCACGGCGAATCGATGAGCTGGCGGAGCCTGACGATACGCTCTCTGGTCTCGGGGTCCATCGCGTCTATCGGCTTGATGTCGCCGTCGTCGGTGAACACCGCCGACTCGTCGAACCGCCAGCCACGAAGCGCGATATTGACCTTTCCCATACTCGGCGTAGGACGCTGGTCCCTAAAAGTCGCGCGTCCCTCGAACGGGTCGTTTTTGGCGTTGCTCGCCAATTTCGAGGCATGCAGACCGTCGAGGCCGCCGGACTCGAAATCGGCGACGGCCAGCCCACCCGAATCATGGGCGTGCTCAACGTCAGCGACGAGTCGCCCTACGAGCCGAGCGTGTTCGCCAACCCTGCCGCGGCCGCCGCCCACGTCGAGGACCTCATCGCCGAGGGTGCGGACATCATCGATGTGGGTCTCGAATCGGCGAACAAGCGCTTTTCGGTGCTCTCGGCCGAGGAGGAACGCGACCGGCTCGATACGGCCATCGAGACAGTCGAGCGCGTCGAGGGCGAGGCGGTCTTCTCCATCGAGACCAGATACCACGAGGTCGCGGCGGCCGCCCTCGATGCGAACTTCGAGATGGTCAACGACGTCTGTGGCTTCGCCGACCCCGAACTCCCCCGCGTCTGCGAGGCGCGCGATGCGGCCGTCGTGAAGATGGCTAGCCCGCCGGACCTCACCCGGCCGGGCGCGCTCGCGTCCGTCGACGATATCTACGACGCGCTCGCAGACGGCCTCACCGACGAAACCATCATCGACCCCGCCTTTGGGGGGTGGAGCGAGGACAAGACGCTCGCCGACGACCGCGAGACGTTCCGCCGACTTTCGGAGTTCCGCGACATCGGCCGGCCGATGCTGGTCTCCATCAACCGAAAGAATTTCTTGGGTGATATCGTCGGCCGCGAGACTGACGACCGACTGCCGGCGAGTCTCGCCGCGACGGCGCTGGCCGTCGAGCGCGGTGCGGACGTGATTCGCACCCACGACGTGGCCGAAACCCGCAATGCAGCCATGGTTGGCGACGCGCTCGGCGACCGAGACGTGATGGGATGAACTTCGCCGAGTGGGAACCGGTCTACGAGCGAATCCTCGCGGATTTCGGCTTCGACCGCGCGGCCGACGAGCGCGTGCGCGACCGACTCGCCGACCTCACGACCTCGTTCGATTTCGGTAGACTCGACGTGAGTGGTGAGACAGCCATCATCGCCGGCGCTGGACCGTCGCTCGAAGCCGACTGCGAGCGGCTGGCTGAGGGAATCTCCGAGAGCACGGTGTTCGCTGCCTCGACCGCTGCCGACCGCCTTCGCGAGGCTGGTATCGCCGTCGACTGCATGGTGACGGATCTGGACAAAAACCCCGAAACGGTGCGGGAGGTCACCGGTGAGGGCACGCCGGTCGCGGTCCACGCCCACGGCGACAACGAATCGCTCGTCCGAGACGTGGTGCCGACGCTCGATGTCGAGCACGTGCTCGGGACGACCCAAGCCGCACCCGTCGACAGCGTGGAGAATTTCGGCGGGTTCACCGACGGGGACCGCACAGCCTTCTTGGCCGACCATTGCGGAGCAGCTCGTCTGCACTTCGTCGGTTGGGATTTCGACGACGAATCCGTGGATGCGACGAAGCGACGGAAACTCGTGTGGGCCGAGCGGCTACTGTACTGGCTCGAACGTCGGCGCGATGAGGGGTTTTCGGTGCTCGATGGCCGGCGCGACGGTATCGACACGGCCGCGCTGCCGGTCGATTAGGGTTCGAGGACGACCTTGCCGCTCGACTCGCGGTTCTCGATGTGCTCGTGGGCAGCGCCGGCCTCGGCCAGCGGGAAGGTCTCGCCGACGACCACTTCGAGGTCGCCGCTCGTGAGCAGGTCCGTGAGGTGGGGGACGGCATCGAGCACGCGCCCGGGGTCGCGCTGCATCGACTGGCCGAGATGGTAGCCGTGGATGGTGAAATTGTTGAACAGCAGCGTGCTCGTGTCGGGATAGCCCGGTTCGCCGCTCGCTGCACCATACGAGACCATCCGGCCGAAGTGGGTGAGGCAGTCGAGGCTCTCGGTCGTGGTGTCGCCGCCGACCCCATCGAGCACGAGGTCGACACCCTCGCCGTCGGTGTGGTCGTTGACCTCGTCGGCGAAACCGCCCTCGGTGTAGTCGATGGGATGGTCGAGACCCAGCCGTTCGGCGAGGTTGAGTTTTTCCTCGGTGCTTGCGGTGCCGAAGACCTCCGCGCCGGCGTCGCTGGCGAGTTGGGTCGCTGCGGTGCCGACACCGCCCGCTGCGGCGTGAATCAGCACGCGCTCGCCCTCTTCTAGTCCACCCCACTCGAACAGGGTGTTGTGGGCGGTCAGAAATTGAACTGGGAAGCCCGCCGCCTCGGTGAACTCCATCGACTCCGGGATGTCGAACAGTCCGGCGGCGTCGGCGGTGGCGTACTCGGCGTAGCCTTCGTCGGTCATCGCGACCACGCGCTCGCCGACCTCGCGGTCGACTCCCTCGCCGACCGCGTCGATGGTGCCGGCGGTCTCCATACCCGGGACATAGGGTGGCTCCGGCCCACCGACGTAGTGGCCACGGCGCTGCATGATATCTGCGAAATTCACCCCGACTGCCTCGACGGCGATGCGCACCTCACCCTCGCCCGGTTCGGGCATCTCGCGTTCGGTGGTCTCGATGACGCCGCTATCGCCGAATTCGGTGACTTCGATGGCCTGCATCGTCGGTGATTCCCGCGCCGAGCGGATAAACCATCCGTCCGTTGTTCAATCGTCGGTGTCGGACCCCTCCGAGGAGTGGGGCGTCTCGTCGGCCGTCGGCTCCGTGCTTTCCTCGGCGGTTTCGGTGGTCCCGTCGTCCGCCGGGTCGACCGGTTCGGGTTCGACGGTCCGAATAGCGTCGGTCGGGTTGAGCGGGTTACCTGCCGTCGCCCGTGTGGTGAGCGGTTCGCCACGGACGAGTTCGGGCAGGAGGATGCGCGCGAAGTGGACGAACAGTACGAGCAGGAGCGGCCCCAGAAAGAGTCCGTACCAGCCAAAGAGTAGCGGGCCGACGATGTAGGCTATCATCACCGAGCCGGTGTGGAGGTCCCGCCCGGAGACGTAGGGTCTGAGAACGAGGTCGGGAATCGTATCGACGATGACCAGCGAGACGGCCGCAAACACGATTGGGAACCACAACAGTGCGGGGTTTGCGAGCGCGGCCTCGACGGCGAGCAATAGTGCCACAGGAACGTAGACGATCTTCATGCCGATGACGGGCACGAGGCTGCCGACACCGGTGAGCAGGCCCAGTAGCGTGGGTGAGGGCACCGCGACACCGGCTGGACTGACGGCGTTGAGGATATTGTAGGATATCGCCGCCAGAATCGCCGTCGAGAATGCATTGAGGATGTTGCCGAAGTAGATGGTCTTCAAGTTGCGGTCGACCGCATCGAGGTAGGCGTACATCGGCGTTTCGCTGCCGGCGAGTTGGCTCCGGAACCACGCCGCGAGCTTGTGGTCGTCGCGCAGGAGGTAGAACGCAAGCGCGAGAACGACGAACAGGTGAATCAGGCTGTTGCCGAGCGCGCTGAGATAGCCCGCCAGCGGTTCGAGCGCTTGGCTGAGTGCGTCCGTTACGCCGCCGCTCAGGAGCTGCTGTGGGTCCTCGGCCAGCGAGGAGAGTATCGCCTGTGGGTCGCTTCCCGTGCCGATATCGCCGACGTAGGGCTGGAGGGCGTCGATGACGGGTTGGAGGTTTGCGGTCTCGGCGAGCGCGGCGAGCTGAAAGACGCCGACATAGACGGTGTAGCCGATGAGCAGGATGACCGGCAGCGCAACTGTCAACAGCGAGACCGCCGCCGCGAGGCTCGACGTCGGCACGTGGTCGGCGAGCCGGCGATGAATCGGGCGCGTGATGTAATAGACGAACAGCCCGAGGACGAACGTGCCGACGTACCGCCAGACGATAAACGAGAGCGCGAGACCGAAGACGACCGCCATGAACCACACCGGAATCCGTGAGCGGTCGTACTCGCCGAGGAGGCTAGCCATGGCATCGAGAGGAGTGGGGAGCGTAAAAAGTCGTTGTGCGGGGTATCGGATGGTCAGTCGTCGGAGCCACCTGTACTGTCCGGCCCGGAATCGCCCGACCCGCTGTCGTCGAACATGTCCTCGTTACTGCCAGTGCCGCCGGTGCTTCCGGTGTCGCGGGTGCTGCCGGCGGTTCCGTCCTCTTCGGCGAAGTCTTCGGCGCTTTCGCGCGCGCTACCGACCCAGTCGTCGATGTTCTCGGCGACGTAGTCCTTGCTGCCCCAGCCGAGACCGATGCCGATGGCGATGGCCAGCGCAAGTCCGAACGCACCGAACAGCGCCGTAACGAACGACGTGAACAGCGTCGTGAGCACGGACGTATCGAAGCCGGCCGTATCGAGCGCGAAGACGATGACGATGTAATAGACGAACAGCTGTACGGCGAGACCGGCGATATCGGCCGCCCGGCTCCTATCGGCGTTCGCCACGAGGTCGCCGAGCAGGTCGGCGACGTAGATGCCGACGACGAGGACGGCAAGCCCGCCGAGCCGCCGCGTAATCTGGCCGATGAAGCCGGTCAGCGGCTCGGATAGCGCGGGGAAATCGAGCGCGTCGACCGCCGCGACCAGTGCGAAGTAGTAGATGAGGAACTCGACGAGCTTGCCGACGGCGTTGCCGATACCGCCGACGGCGTCCGTGAGGTCAGCCAGCGGCGTGTCACGGACGAAGCCGTCGAGACCGAACCCGGCGACGATACCCCCGACGAGGTCGCCGACGAACCGGCCGATAGCGAACCCGGCCACGAGGATGACGCCGGCGACGATGACCTGTACCGCACCGGTTGCGATGGTCGTCAGGAAATCGCCGGGCAGCGAGATGCCGGCGTAGTCGAGCGCGATGAGCAGCGCGAAGAGGTAGATGAGATACTCGACGAGCGTCCCGACGGCATTGGCGATGCCGCCGACCGAGTCGGACACGTCCGAAACCGGCGTGTCGCGGACGTAGCTATCGAGACCGAACCCAGCGACGATATCGCCGACGAGACTGCCGACGAACCGGCCGATGGCGACGCCAACGACGAGGATGACGGCGGCGACGATTATCTGTACCACTCCTCCGGCGACGCCCGTCAGGAACCCACCGGGAATGGCGATGCCGACGTAATCGAGCGCGACGAGCAGCGCGAGGAGATAGACGACGTACTTCGTGAGGTCGCCGAGGGACTGTGCGATACTACTGTCGACATCGCCCTCGCGTTCGAGAGCCGTCCCCTCGGTATACTGTGCGGGCCTGATGCTCCTGATGACGCGCTTGATCACACCGCCGAGAAGCCGGCCGAAAATCAACCCGAGCAGCAGGATGACGAGCGCGCCGATGATCAATGGGATGGCCGAGAGGAACCCCTCTATCAACGGCTGGAGGGAGTCCGGAACTGTCTGAAGCACGATACCATCGTCGACTATGTATGCTGTTGTCATGGTTTTCCTGACGCCGCGCACACCGTCGTCGAGGTCGTGTGGGACGCCATCAATCCTCATTTCTCACATGAACGGTATAAATGTATCCGTCGTTGGGAATCTTATCCACGACACGTGGGGAGTACTCATTCGTCGCCATGCCATCGTCCGAAGCGTCCCGAACGGACCTCGGTCGAACGTTCCATCGACGCCGGAGTTTTTACCACCGGAGCGCGTGCAGTCAGCACATGCCACACGACTGTGGATTTCTCGCCAATTACCTCGCCGACGGGCAGGTGTCGCTCGATACCGACGACCGTGACGGTCACGCCGGCGACTGGGGGACGCCCGAAGACGAGCGTGTGCGGCCCGACGCGGTCTGCTGGCCTGAATCGACCGAAGAAGTGAGTGCGGTGCTCGCCGCGGCGAACGAACGAGGGGTTCCGGTGACGCCGTACGCAGCGGGCACGGGACTAGAGGGCAACGCGCTGCCCGCCTTCGAGGGTATCAGCATGGACTGTACACGGATGGATGGAGTACTCGACGTCCGGCCCGAGGACTTCCAGATCGACGTCGAACCGGGTGTCATGGGTTCGGCGGTGAACGACGTGGTTGACGACGAGAACCTCTTTTTGCCCCCGCTACCGCAGTCGGCGGACATCTCGACGGTGGGTGGCATGGTCGCCAACGACGCAAGCGGCGCGAAAACGGTGAAGTACGGCGAGGTGAGCGACTGGGTGCTCGGTCTCGAAGCGGTGTTAGCCGACGGCACGGTCATCGAAACGGGAAGCCGGGCGGTCAAGACCTCCAGCGGGTACAACTTGACGGACCTCATCGTCGGCAGCGAGGGGACGCTCGCGGTCGTCACGCGCGTGACCTTCGAACTCGCCCGCCAGCCAAAGCAGGTGCGCGGTGGGCGGGCGACTTTCAGGGACCTCGATTCGGCGGCCGAAGCGATAGCGGCGACGATGCAGGCCGGCGTCGACGTGGCAACCATCGAACTCATCGACCCGCTGAGCACGGAGATCGCCAACGCCTACTCCGGCACAGACCTGCCGAACGCCCCGGCCGTGTTCCTCGAATTCCACGCGAACCACCACATCGAAGCGGAAATCGATGCATGCCACGAGATTTTCGACGAGCACGGTGCCGAGCGCTTCGCAATGGCCGCCGGCGACGAGATGGACGAGCTGTGGGAGGCCAGACGCAATCTCGCCAACGCCATGATCGCCTACGACCCGCCGCGCCGGCCGGCCAAACCCGGCGATATCACTGTGCCCATCAGTCACTTTCCCGAAATCGTCCGCTACGCGAAGGCACGCGGCGACGAGCACGGACTCGACGTGACGACCTTCGGCCACGCCGGCGACGGCAACGTCCACTACAACGTGCTGGTCGACCCCAACGACGAGGAGGAACTCGCGGCCGGCCGCGAGATTTCCGACGCCGTCGTCCAGCGCGCCATCGAACTCGGGGGGACCTCGACCGGCGAGCACGGCGTCGGGCAGGGGAAACGCGAGTACATGGTCGAAGAACACGGCGAGGGGAGCGTTGAGACGATGCGCGCGGTCAAGCGCGCGCTTGACCCGAAGGATACGCTGAATCCCGGAAAGATATTCCCCGAAACCGCCAAGGGAGAGCGTCTGCAGCTCGAATAGCGATTCAGCCCGCAACCGTCGTGGCCGAGACGTTTCCGATGGCCTCGTCGTACCACGGCGGGCGCTCGACGGTGGTGTTCCCGAGGTTCGTGTAGCGCACTCGCCGGTGGACGCGGACGGTGCTGTCGTTCACCGTCACCGTGTAGTTCGCTCGAAGCTCGCGGACGAGTCCCCGTGAATCGATGTGTGCGACCATCGCGAAATTTCGCGGGTTTTGACGCTTAACGCCCTCGAACTCGGTCGGATTCGTCACGTTGGTCGCCTCAACATGATATACGGTGGTGTCGTTGCGCTGCTCGCGGTCGGTCACACGCGTTTCGACCGAGCCAAACAGTTCATAGATCTGCTCTTTGTGGGTCGGGTCGGTGCCGAGGGTCCCAATCGCTTCTTGTGGCGGTACTGGTTCACCATTGACGCCGCGAGGACTGGTGTACGACGTATTGCCATTGCTCGTCCGTGACTGAAGAACGCGCTCGCCGTTCGACCACATCGAGAAACCGCCGGAACCGCGCACGTTCACACCGAATCCGTTTTGCACGACGTAAAATCGGCTGTCGCTTGCCATCTGCGTACGAATCGTGACCCGATTAATCACCGTCCCGTTCGCGTATCGAACCGTGAAGTTCTCCTGCATCGTATAGGAGGTGTTGTCGAGTACGGCTGCATGCGCATCGCCAAGCGCGAAGGCGTCGGCGACGCCCTGCCCGGTGAGTCCCGGCGCGAGCTGTGGCACGGGCGTCGGTGTCGGCTCGTCGGTCGGGACCGCCGCCGGCGTCACGGTCTGGGTCGAGGTCCCGTCGCCGCCGAACGCGAGACCGCTACAGCCGCCGAGAACGACCGCCGCCGCGAGCAGTACGGCAATAATCGACTTCTGCATTCGTTCACACGTGCCGCGACCGTGGACAAATACTTTCTGTCGGTTTCAGTCGTGAACCAACACGTCGAGCACGTCCGGGCCGTCCCTGTCGAGTGCGTCCTCGGCGGCCGGTGCGATCTCTTCGGGCGACTCGACGAGGTGACCGCGCGCGCCGTGGCTTTCGGCGTTCGTCGGGATATCTACAGGAGGTTCGAACTCCATGCCAACCCAGTCGTAGTCGTCTTCCTCGCCACCCATGACGTCGAGCGTGTTGTCCTTCAGAATCCGGTAGTTCCGGTTGTCGGGAATGACGACTGTGAGGTCGAGGTCGTAGCGCGCGGCGGTGTAGAGGCTGTGGGGGTAGTAAAGGTACGAGCCGTCGCCGACGAATCCCATGACGTCTCGGGGATTCTCGCGCTGGCTCTCGGCGAGCGCCGCACCAACTGATGCAGGAAGCCCGTAGCCCAGTCCGCCACCCTTGTTCGAGATGTACTGTTCGGGCCGAAGCGGCCAGCGCGTCAACATCGCGTACTTCGACGTGATGCCCTCGTCGACGATGTAGGCGTCCGGTGCGGCCGCTTCAAGCGCATCGACGAGTTCGGCCTTCGAGGCGCGCGGGTCGTCATCTTCGTCGCCTTCGCCCATCGCAGCCAGTTGTCCTTCGACCATCTCCTTCACCGAGCGCACGGTGTCGAGCCGTTCTTCCCTGTGCTCATCGTCGAGGCGCTCGCGCAGTCGAGTGGCGAGGTCGCCCATCACGACACCGGGGTCGCCGATGACGGCCGCATCGGCCGGTTGATTCTTCCCGATCTCGTGGACGGCGTCGCTCAGGTGGATGCAGGTCGTGTCGGCGGCGACGAGTTCACGCTCGTGGCGCGTCAGCGTCGTGTTGGTCGAACAGCCCGCGAAGACGACGGTATCGGTGCTCAGTAGCGTCCGCGCGAGGTCCTCGTCGGGTGGGATCGGTGAGACCCACTGGTCGTGGTCCATCGGGAAATCCACTTCCGAGAGGAGGATTTCGCCGTGGACGCGCGCGCCGCTGGCCTCGGCGAGTTCGACGGCCGCCGCGACCGCATCCGCACCCGCTCGCGCCACGTGGTCGCCGACGACCAGCACCGGGGAATCGGCCTCAACGAGCAGGTCGGCCGCGCGTTCGATGCTCGTCGCGTCGCCACTTCCCCCTGTGGGAATCGGTCCGAGTCGCTCGGGGTTGGCGTCGGTCTCGGCGAGCATCGTATCGAGTGGTAATCCCAGAAAGACGGGACCGGTAGGTGGCGTGAGTGCCGTCCGAACTGCCCGGCGAACCATCGTCGGAATCGCACTCGGGTCGAGAATTTCGTGACTACTCTTGCAGAACTGCCGGGTCATCCGGAGGAGGTCGCCCGAGAGGATCGGCTCCTCGTGGCGAAAGTCCGTACTGTGATTGCCCGCCGTCACCAGCAGTGGCGCGCCGGCGACCTTCGCGGCGTAGAGGTTGCCGAGTCCGTGGGCGAGTCCCGGCGCGAGGTGGAGGTTCGCCACGCCGAGAGGAGTGATGGAGTCGTCGTGGTGGGCGTGGTAGCGGCGGGTCTGGGCGTAGCCGCCTGCCATCCCGACCGCGATGTCCTCGTGTAATCCGAGGATATACTCGATGTCGCTGTCGGCAATCGCGTGGACCACCGGCAGTTCGGTGGTGCCGGGATTGCCGAAGACGTGGCTGACGCCGTACTCGGCGAGTGCATCGACGAACAGCTCCGCGCCGGTATGCTCGTTCATCGTCGTACCCTCGTGGGCCGCGATGAAATAAGTCACCCCGATTCGGCGGGTGTGGGCCGGACCGCTCGGACGAGGAGTCGGTTCGCGTGCCGGCGAGTCACGCCGGGGCGGTGGTGCGTTCGGGACGAGTCTCGGCCGGACGGTCGGCAGCGCGGACGAGCAGCCCGGTCAGAACCGCTACGCTGGCGACGAAAAACAGCGACCCAATCGACGAGGAGGGGTCGCCGAAGAGGAGATAGATGGGTGCGCCGGCCGACGGACCGAGCACGACGACGGCGATTTGGGAAAGCGCCGGCCCACAGCAACAACACGCCTGCGGGGCAGCGATGCCGGCGATACCGGCACCCGTCTGTGAGGTGCCACCACGCGATTGGAACGCAAAGAGCGCCGCGTTCAGCCCGATGAGCGTGCCGAACAGCGCGACGAGGATGGCCGTACCGACCGAAATCACTCCGCCGATGGGAATCTGTGGGTACCAGAACTCGACGGCCGGCCACATCACCAGCGGGTCGGCCACCGGCAACACCGCGACGATTGGCTTCGAGAGCGAGACGCCGACGCCCTCGTCGGGAATCAGATAGAGCATGCCCGACGAGAACGCGAAGAAGAGCACCGACAGCGTGCCGACGGCGAGACCGAACCGGCGCGCTCCTCTGTCGGCGAGCAGCCGCCGAATCAGACCGCTGGCGTCACGATAGAGCACGTAGCCAAGCGCGCCGACGAGTCCGAGCACGATGAGGTAGCCGACCGAGTTGGTCTCGGTGTAGATGCCGAGCGCCGACAGGCCGGGATAGGCGACCCACGCCCCCAACAGGACGCCGAGACCCCCGAGCCGGGGCCGTCGCGGCCAGCGGAACTGGCCGGCGAGGACGCCCGCGAGCATGACGACGCCGCCGGCGAGCAGCATGAGCGGGGCGTGTATCGCACGCGGAACGATGGGCTGGGCCGTCAGCCACTCGTACGGCGACAGCTGGACGATCCATATCGCGCCGAATATCCCTACTGCGATGCCCAGCAGGGTTCCGTGGAGTCGATATCGCGCCGCCGACGAGCGCACCCGCTGTAGGTACTGACTGGTGAAAGCGACACCGACGCCGAGGACGAGCGGGACGAGTCCGTACCACTGTTGCAGTTCGATGCCGTTGACCGCGACGTGTCCGCCGTGGGCGGACGCGACCGGCACGAACGCGAGGCCCACGACCGCGACGACGAACGCGAGCGTGGCGCGAGCGAAGCACCCGCCTCTCGACCGTTCGCCCGCGCTGGCGCGACCCGTTTTGCGTTGCATCGAAAGACGGTTGTATGGCTACTCACATACCGATGTCGGATTGCTCGCAGACATCGAGCCGGGTCGCGAGCCGAACGGTTCGCGGTGGGTCGATGACCAGCACTCATCCGTAGCGAACGCGGCTTTGTACAGCGGGACCATCGAGGTGAGATGCCGAACAGCGCCCGGTGTATGGCGTTCAACGAGTCGATTGGGCCATTGATACACTCATTGACTATTACCGAACGTCCCGAAACGGCACTGTATGAAGGCGCGCCCGAGCCGGATGGAATTCGTCGCCCTCACTGCGTTGTGTGCGTATCTCGTGGCCGTCGTGGTTTTCGGCATTCGCGTA
>CAZJHA010000040.1:0-13271 GCA_964545755.1 uncultured Halobacteriales archaeon
CCCCGACCCCGCCTCCTCGAACCGGGCGACCATCGGCGGCGGCATCGGCAACAACAGTACCGGAGCGCACTCGGTGCGGTACGGCATCACCGACGCCTACACCGAGGAACTTCGTGTCGTTCTCGCCGACGGCTCGCTGATTCACACTCGTGAGGTCGTCCTCGATAGCCCCGAGTGGGAGTCGTTGGTTGGCAAAGACGACCGCGAGGCCGACCTCTATCGCACGGTACGGGAGCTAGTCGAGGACAACGCCGCAGAAATCGACGAGCGGTATCCGACCCTGAAACGCTCGGTGTCGGGCTATAACCTCCACAAAGTCATCTACGAAAACGACGCCGGCGAGGAAGTCATTAACCTCTCGAAGCTGTTCGTCGGCGCGGAGGGAACCTTGGGGACCATCGTCGAGGCCACCCTCGAACTCGTGGACAAACCCGACGAGAGCGCGCTCGCACTCTACTGTTTCGAGAGCCTGACCGACGCGATGGAGGCCGTCCCCGAGGCGCTCGACTTCGACGTGAGCGCCGTCGAACTGATGGACGACGAGGTCTTTCGGCTGGCGAGCGACTCACAGGAGTTCGCCCAGTACGCCGAACCCATCCCCGAGGGGACGGCCGCAGCCCTGATGCTCGAATTCGATTCGGAACTCCACGACGATTTCGAGGACGCAATCGAGGGCACGAACGCTCACTTCGTCGAAGACGGGAGCGCCTTCGACGTGCTTGAGGCGTACACACCGGAAGACCAGCTGAAGCTCTGGAAGCTCCGCAAGGCCGCGATTCCACTGTTGATGAGTCTGGAGGGCGACCCGAAACCCTACCCGTTCATCGAGGATGCGACCGTGCCTCCTGAAGAGCTTGCCGCCTATGTCGAAGAGTTCGAGGAGGTGCTGGAAGCCCACGACACGTCGGCGGCGTATTTCGCCCACGCCGGCTCCGGCACGCTTCACATCCGGCCCATCCTCAGTCTCAAAGAGAGCGAAGGCATCGAGAAGATGCACTCCATCTCGGAGGACGTCACCTCGCTGGTACTGGACCACAACGGCTCGTTTTCGGGCGAGCACGGCGACGGACTCGCGCGCACGGAGTTCAACCCGAAGATGTACGGCGAGCAGCTCTGGAGTGCGTTTCAGGAACTCAAACTCGCCGCCGACCCCGACAAACGGATGAACCCCGGCAAGGTGGTCTACTGGGATGACGAGCCGGCCGACATGCGCGAGAACCTCCGGTACGGGGCCGAGTACTCCTCGCTCGAACCCCAGACCGAGATGGATTTCGAGGGCGAGGGCGGGTTCTCCCACGCCATCGAACTCTGCAACGGCTGTGGCACCTGTCGACAGACCGACTCGAACACGATGTGTCCGACCTACCGGGCCTCGAAAGAAGAGATCCAGACCACACGCGGGCGGGCGAACATGCTCCGGGCGGGGATTTCCGGCGACATCTCCGAGGAGGAGATGTTCTCAGAGCGGTTCCAGGAGGAGGTGCTCGACCTCTGTGTGGGCTGTAAGGGCTGTATGAGCGACTGCCCCACGGGTGTGGACATGGCGAAGATCAAAACGGAGGTCAAACACGAATACCACGAGCGCGAGGGCGCGGGTCTCCGCGAGCGCGTCTTCGCGAACATCGACGGTCTGGCCGCGCTCGGGAGCGCGTTCGCGCCGCTGTCGAACTGGGGACCGAAGCTTCCCGGTGCGCGCGCCGCGATGGAGCGGGTTTTGGGCATCGCCGAAGAGCGCGAGTTGCCCCACTTCGAGCGCGAAAGTCTGGAGGAGTGGTTCGACTCCCGTGGCGGGTCGAAGGTTCCGCTCGGCGACGCTGCCGAGAAGGTGCTGCTCTTTCCCGATACCTACACGAACTACAGTAACACGAAACCGGGCAAGGCGGCAGTGCTGGCGCTCGAAGCTGCGGGCGTCCACGTCGAGATACCCGACGGCGTGGTGTCGAGCGGTCGGCCGGCCTACTCGAAGGGATTCCTCGACAAGGCGACCGAGCAGGCCGAGACGAACGTCGCGGCGCTCGACCCCTACGTCCGGGACGGCTGGTCGGTCGTCTTCGCCGAGCCATCGGACGCGGTGATGTTCCAAGACGAGTATCTCGACCTGCTGTCCGATGACGACGCTACCGAACGGATCTCGGGAAGTGCCTACGGCGTGCTCGAATACATCGACGTGATGCGACTGGACGAGGGAATCGACTTCGAAGAACAGGACGAATCGCTCACCTACCACGGCCACTGCAACCAGAAGGCGCTGAACAAGGACCACCACGCCGTCGGCGTCCTGCGGCGGGCGGGCTACGCCGTGGACCCGCTGGATTCGGGCTGCTGTGGCATGGCTGGCTCCTTCGGCTACGAGGAAGAACACTACGACCTCTCGCAGGCCATCGGCAACATCCTCTTCGAGCAGGTCGACGAGAGCGACGCCGAGGAAACGGTCGCGCCCGGGACATCGTGCCGTACGCAACTCGGCGACCGCCCCGGCGAGAGCGCGCCCCGTCACCCAGTCGAGAAGGTCGCGCTGGCGATTGCGCGCTGACGTTCAGTCGCCGCCCTCGCCGAACAGTTGACCGAGCGTTCGCAGCAGGTCGACGACCGCTTCGAGGAGGCTATCGATACGTTCGATGAAGTCCTCCAATCCATCGAGCTGGAGCACGAACGCCGCCCCACCCGACAGTTCCGCGGGAATCGGTACGGCTCCATTGGTGACCACGACGCCGACGGCCACACCGGCCACCAACAGCGCGAACGCCATGACTGGGAGTTTCATGTGGCTGGCCCCTATTCCGCACTCGCCTATACCGATTGCGGTAGTTTCCCACTTGTTTGCGGTGGACGCGGTTCGGCTCAGGAATCGCGCTGCTGTCGGGCGCACTCGGCGATTGGGCCGAGGACAGCGTCGGCGATCTCGTAGGGGTCGGTCTCACCCGTTTCGACCCCGGCGACGAGTTCCTCGATACCGCCGCGGGCGGCGATCTCCTCGGTCAGGAGGTCGGCGGTGTCCTCCCGGAGAAGCGTACGAATTTCCTCGGCGTAGCGGGCGCGTGCCTTCGCGTCGAGTTCGCCCGTAGCTTCGAGGTGTGCTCGGTGGTCGTCGAGCGCTTCGACGTACTCCGCGACGCCTTCTCCTTGGGTGGCGACCGCCTCGACGATTGGCGGCGTCCACTCGTTCTGTCCTGTGCGCTGGAGTGCGACCGCCTCGGCGGATTCGGCGTGATGGCCCGCGTGGTGGCCGGTCGAATCGCGCCCGCTACCGTCCCCGCGCAGTTGGAGCATCTCGTTCAGTTCTTGGACGGTCCTGTCGGCACCGTCGAGGTCGGCCTTGTTCACGACAAACACGTCGGCGATCTCCAGGATACCGGCCTTGAGCATCTGCACGTCGTCGCCGCTGCCGGGTTGGACGAGCACTGTCACCGTGTCGGCGGTCTTCACGATGTCGATCTCGTTTTGACCCGCCCCGACGGTCTCGACGATGATTCTGTCCTTGCCGAAGGCATCGAGTGCCTTCACGGCGTCGGCAGTGGCGATGGAGACGCCGCCGAGGGAGCCGCGCGCGCTCATCGAGCGGAAGAAGACGTCCATGTCGCCCACGTTCGAGGCCATACGGATGCGGTCGCCGAGGACTGCGCCGCCGGTAAACGGTGAGGAGGGGTCGATGGCGATGACGCCGACAGTGAGGTCCTGCTCGCGGTAGTGTTCGGCGACCTTGTCCACGAGCGTGGATTTGCCCGCCCCCGGACTCCCGGTGATGCCGATGACCTCGGCGTCACCAGTGTGGTCGTATAGCGAGGAGACGAGTTCGCGGTGGCCCGGCGTTCGGTTTTCGATCTTCGTGATGGCGCGGGCGAGCGCGCGGTGGTCGCCGTCGAGTAGCCGGTCAAGAATCTCGCTCATTCGCGTTCGGGCGCGTTCTCACGGACGAACTCGATGGTCTCTTCCATCGATACGCCGGGACCGAAGATGGCCGACACACCCTGTTCTCTGAGGTCGTCTTTGTCCTTGTCGGGGACGATGCCGCCGATGATGACGAGCGTATCGTCGAGTGCATCGTACTCGTCGAGGCCGTCGAGAATCTTTGGTACGAGCGTGTTGTGCGCCCCCGAGAGGATGGAAATCCCGAGCACGTCGACGTCCTCTTGGACGGCGGCCTGGACCACCTCGTCGGGCGAGCGATGCAGCCCCGAATAGACCACCTCGAAGCCCGCATCGCGGAAGGCCCGCGCGATGACGTGTGCGCCACGGTCGTGGCCGTCCAATCCTACTTTGGCGACGAGACACCGAATCGGCCGCTGTGCCTGTTCTGCGCTCATAGGTCCCGTTTCAGTCGCCGCCGATTTGGGTCTATCGGTGAAACCCATGCAGGAAGCTCAGTGCCCGCGCGGTCCGAGCTGGCTGCGCTCGTGCTGGACCGCCTCGAAGACCAGCCAGAGGCCGACCAGCCCGGCTAGCACCGGAACCGACGACCCCGGATTCGTCCAGTCGACGGCGCGACGAGCGTCGAACGTGTAGAACGTCCCGCCGCGCGAGACGTATTTCGGCAGGCTCCGGGTGTCGTCCTCGAAGTCGTAGCTCCGCCCGTCGAGAGCATTGTCGACGATGCGTTTCGTCTCGGCGTCGAGCTGTCGGTAGGGCGTGGTTTCGAGTTCCTGCTGGAACGAGAGGTCCGCCACCTGCCCGTCGTAACTGAAGTGGTAGTCGAAATCCGCGGTGGTGAGCCACAGCGGGCCGCTCGCGAGCAGCACACAGACGCCGAGCAGCATGAGGGCAAAGCGCAGCGTCGAGTGCCGTTCGAGCAGCGCGCTGTGAAGCAGCGAGCGGACCATGCTTTCGATGGCAACAGAATTGATAAATATCTTCCCCCACCGCCGAACGCGACGAACCAGAAAAGGCATACTCCGAGCGGGCCGAGTGCCGAAGATGGCAACAGCCAGCACGCACGGCCCCCTCAAGGAGCATCCGCTCGCGGCGACCGCCGTCCTCTCGGTCGTCGGTTACGTGCTCGTCATCGGGACGTTCGCCGGCATCGTCGATATTTTCCCGCCAATCGGCAACGACACGGTCATCCTGTTCTCGGACGCCATCGCCGTCATCAACAGTCTCGCGCTGACGGCGCTGCTCGTCGGCTATTCCTTCATTCGGCGGGGAGACGTCCGCCGCCACCGCGCGGCGATGCTCACCGCCTTTTCACTCATCATGGTCTTTCTCGTGGTCTACCTCTGGAAAGTGGGCGGGGGCTTCGAGAAGGAGATCGTCATCGAGCAGGGCCAGTTCCTCGCCGGCTATGCGGGCCTCATCAGACCACTCTACTTGGTGATGCTCGCGGTCCACATCCTGTTGTCGGCAATCGCCGTTCCGGTCGTCATCTATCCGGTCGTGCTCGGATTGACCCACACGCCCGCCGAACTCAAAGAGACCACTCACGCCCGCATCGGCCGCATTGCGGTCGCGTCGTGGTCGCTGAGCCTGTTCTTGGGTGTGGTAACGTACTTCCTGTTGAACCACCTCTACGGCTGGGTGCCGCGGTAGCTCAGTCTGTTCGCGGAAGCGCGTACGCCCCGAGCGCGAAGAAGACGACCGCGAGCACGCAGAGGATTCCCAACTCGAACTGCCAGCTGCCGGTCCCGCCGTTGACCGCGCGCACCCCGCGGGCGAAGTACGTCAGCGGCGAGAGGTTCATCACCGGCCGAAACCACTCGGGGAGCAACTCGGGCGGCACGAAGGTGTCCGAGAGGAAGAGCAGCGGCAGCGCCAATGAATTGCTCGCGGCGATGACGCCGTCTTGTGAGTCGGCGAGGCTCCCGATGAGCGCGCCCATCCCACAGAACAGTGCGACCGTGACGACGACGAACGGCACGGCGATGACCGACAGCGCCACGTTCGCGCCCGTGAGGAGTACGACAAGCCCGAGTATGAGCAGGCTCGCCAGCCCGATGATGAGTACGTTGACGAGGGTCTGAGCGAGCAGCCACTCCGGGCGAGTGAGCGGCGTGGTGGCGAGTTTCTCGAAGCGATTGCCCTCGCGGTGGCGCGCGACCGTGCTGCCGACCCGCGACAGCGGCGTGAAGAGGACGACGACCGCCAAGTAGCCGGGCACGTAGTACGCGGGCGGTTCGGTGAACAGTCCGCCGCCCGTGGGTCGGGTGCCGACGAGGACGCCGAAGATGACGATGAGGATGACGGGAAAGAAGAAGGTGAAAAAGACGGCCGTCCGCCGGCGGAGAAACGAGTGCCACGCCGCGCTGGCGGCCGCGCCGACCCGGCCGGTCGCGGTCACTGTACCGCCTCCGCTCGTCCCGCATCCGCCAGCGACCAGTCCTCGTCGATGTCGTCGCGCGAGCGATTCTCGTCGGTCACCGCGAGATAGACGTCTTCGAGGTCGGGCTGTCGCCACGCGAGTTCCCCATAGGAGATCCCGTTCCGTTCGAGCGCCTCGACGACCGCACCGATGTCGGTCGCCGAAACGCCATCGATGACGATGCCCGTGGGATGGGACTCGACCGGGTGGGCGAGTCCGTCGAGCGCCGTCGCGTCGGCGTCGGTCTCGATTTCGAGTCGCGTCCGCCCACCGTACTCGGCGACGAGGTCATCGGGTGTGCCGACGGCGGCCAGTCGTCCCGCCGCGAGCAGTCCCACCCGGTCGGCAAGGCGTTCGGCCTCGGCCATGTAGTGGGTGGTGAGGAGGATGGTGGTGCCGCCGGCCGCAAGCCCTTCGAGAAGCCTCCAGAGCGCGCGCCGGCCCGCGGGGTCGATGCCCGTCGTCGGCTCGTCGAGCACCAGCAGGTCGGGGTCGTTGACGAGCGTCGCGCCGACGCAGGTCCGACGCTGTTGCCCACCCGAAAGGTCCTCGTAGCGCGTGTCGGCACTCCCGGTCAAGCCCACGTCGTCGAGGACGCTCTCGACGTCACGCGGGTCGTCGTACAGGCCGGCGTAGTACGCGAGTAGTTCGCGCGCGCTCAGCCGTGCCGGCGGCGAGAACGACTGGGGAAGCACGCCGAGGCGAGATTTCTCGGCTGCATCAGGTGCCGAGCCGAACAGCGACACCGAGCCATCGACCGCTGTCGTGCCGGTCAGCGCGCGGACGAGCGTCGTCTTTCCCGCACCGTTCGGGCCGACCAGCGCGAACACTTCGCCGGCGGCGACCGACAGCGAGACTCCGTCGAGCGCCACCCGGTCCCCGTACTCCCGGCGAACGTCCGCCGCACGCAGTACCGCATCCATGTCGGACCGTCGGCCGCAGCCGTTCTAAGGGGTTCGATTCGGGGAGCGTCAGAGTTGGCCGCGAACCTCCCTGACGATGCCATCGACGTCGTACTCGTCGTCGTCCTTGTCGAAGACAGTCTCATCGCCGACACTCACGGTCAAGACGCCGTGGTCGCCGGTGACGAGCGATACCCGGTCGAGTTCCGCGCCGAAATTAGTGAGGAGTTCGTGCTGGATGGTCTCGGCGCGCTCCAGGAAGCCACAGGGGACGCAGTATTCGATTTCGACTGTCGCCATACACCGATTTGTCGCCCACCCGACTTACGCCTATCGCCGTCTCAGACGAGGATGGCGTCGATGACGATGGCAACCAGCAACGCGCCGAGATAGGCGTTCGAGGCGTGGAACGCCCGGAAGGCGGCCTGCTCGCTGCGTTCGCGGTGGAGGTGAACGACCATCCAGAGGAACAGTGCGCCGAACGCGACCGTCACCCCGGCGTAGAGCCACCCGAGCGACGTGACCGCGGTGAGGACGCTCGCGCCGAGCAGCGTGGCCGCCAGATACCAGACGATGTGTCGACGGGTGACGCGCTCGCCGCGGACGACGGGCATCATCGGAAACCCGCCGCGGGCGTAGTCGTCCTTGTACGCCAAGGCGAGGTTGTAGAAGTGCGCCGGCGTCCAGAGGAAGATGACGCCGGCGAGTGCGAGTCCCGGAATCCCGACTTTGCCTGTGACGCCGACCCAGCCGATGAGCGCCGGCAGCGCGCCCGCAGCACCACCCAAGACGGTGTTCTGCACCGTATTCGGTTTGAGCACGAGCGTGTAGATCACGCTGTAGAAGAGGATGGCACAGAGACCGAGCGCCGCCGCGAGTAAGTTCACCGAGAGGAACAGCGCGAGCGAGGCGAGCGCGAGCAGCGTGCCGAAGACGAGGGCGTTCGCCACGCCCACTTGGTCGGTGGCGAGCGGGCGGTCGCTCGTCCGCTGCATCTTCCGGTCTTTCTTGCGTTCGAGCACGTGGTTGAACGTACCGCTCGCGCCGATGGCGAGCACGCCACCGCCGAGCACCCTGACGACGAGACCCGCGTCGAGCGCCGGCCCGGCCGCCAGCGCCATTCCGGCGGCCGCGACGAGACAGAGCAGCCACATCAGCCGGGGTTTCATCAGTCTGAAATACGCCGCACAGACTGCTTTCGCGCTGGTGAGCGAGCCGGACGGTTCCGGCGTCGAAACGTGTTCAATGGAGTCGGTCGATGGGACTGGGTCGGGAGCGGTCGGTGCCGAGTCGCCGGTCCCGGCTTCGAGCGTCCACGCGAGCGCGAGAACGAGACCGACGAAGATGGCCATCCCACAGAGCAGGTGGAGCGTCGAAATCCAGCCGGCCGTGGCGGTCGCGGCGAACGCGCCCAGCCCGATCTGGACGGGGTAGAGAACGAACGGCACGAGCAGGGCGATCTTCGCGCGCCGGGGTGTGGTCGAGCGCCACGCGGCGACGAGCGCGGCGAGGACGACGCCACCCACGACGAGGGCGGCGAGACGGTGGCCCCACGCGACGAGCAGTCGCGGGTCGGTGAGGTCGGTCCCACAGAACGGCCACGTCGAGCAGGCCCGTGTCGCCTCGGTCAGCGCCGTCGTCGCCCCGACGACGATGAGGAGATAGACGCCGATGGCCGCGGCCGCAAGCAGCGTCGTCACCCGTCCGCTGTCTTTGTCGGCTGTCACGGTGTAGTAACTCGATTTCACTCTTCACAACCGTCGCACTTAGGCCCCGCGCTTTCGGTCATCGGTGGGGGAGTCAGCAGGTATTTATGCACCACTGCCGAAGCGCCGCCAGATGAACAAAACGCGTCTCGGGCGGTACGCCCTGCTGGTGGTCGGGGTCGTGCTCGCCGCGACGGAGCCGGTGTTGGCACAGTCGGTCAACGCGGACCTCATCTACGAGCTGAACGCGAAACTGCTGTACGTCGCCATCCCGATAACGCTGCTCGTCCAGGTCATCCTGGTCTATACGGTATGGCGATTCAAGGACAACGACGACCCGCAGCCGACCCGCGAGAACCGTCGCCTCGAAATCACGTGGACGGTCGCCACCGCCATCATTCTCCTGTTCGTCGGCGTCGCGGCCTACACGGTGCTCGGCAACCCCGCCATCGCGCTGACGCCCGATTCGGCCCAAGGCGCACAGCCACAGGCCCAACAGGAACTGGAGCCGTCGGTCACCCATCCGAACCGGTCGGGGGCGATTGCTCCCGACAGCAGCGAGGCCGTCGAGGTCGAGATCGACGCCTTCCAGTGGGGCTGGGAGTTCATCTATCCGGAGGCGGGCGTCAACTCCTCGACCGAACTCGTGATACCGGCGAACAAACCCGTCTATCTCCACATCACCTCCCGTGACGTCATCCACGCGGTCCACGTGCCGACGCTCGGTCTCAAACAGGACGCCATCCCCGGCCAGTACAACACCATCAGGACCAACGCCACCGAACCCGGCACCTACCAGCTCTACTGTGCGGAGTTCTGTGGCTCCGGGCACTCGAAGATGCTCGCGAACATGACCGTCATGCCCCAAGACGAGTATCAGGCATGGCTCCAAGAACAACAGTCCGGCAGCAGCTCGAACGCGAGTGCGAACGGTTCGGCGAATAGTTCCGCGCTGGCTCCCGTCGCGGCGAACCCGGCCTAAACTCCTTCTTCGACGCTTTCGAGACCACTATCGGTGATTTCGAAGCGACAGGTCTCGCCGGCGGCTTTCGAGCCGTGTTTTTCGAGCGTCGCGCGGCGGTTACCCGCCCGGAACCGTTCGAGCCTGAGGATGACGCTCGTGAGATGCGAGAGCGTGTGGCCGCCGAGCGCCCGCACACGCCCGGATTCGCTTTCGGGGTCGGCGAACACTTGGTTCGTGAGCAGTACGGCGAGGTCGTGTTTGCGCGCGAGCGAGAGCAGGTGCGTGACCTGCCGGCCGACCTGCCGAAGCGCCTCGCCCTCGTCCCGGTTCGTCCGCTCCAGCCGGTAGAAACCCGTCGCACTGTCGAGGACGACCAGCGAGGCGCGCTCGGCGAGGTCTTCGGTGTCGCGGACGGCTTCCTCCTGCTCGTCGAAATCGAGCGCCTCGGCGACGACGATGCACGAGGTCAACTCGTCGAGGTCGGCGGCGCGCGCCCGTGCGAGCTGCTCGAAGCGCGCAACGGAGAGGCCCTCGGTGTCGATGTAGTAGCTCAGTTCGCCGTCGACGGCGGTCTCGACGGCTGCCGAAAGTGCAAGATTCGTCTTGCCGGCCGCGGGCGGGCCGTAGACCTGCGTGACGCTCCCGCGCGGCAGCCCGCCGCCGAGGAGGTCGTCGAGGGCCGTACAACCGGTCGGAATCGGGTCGCTCACGACGGTGGTTGCCACCCACGGAACAAAAGCCGTCCTGTCCGGGGAGGGGTTTTTGATACGCCGGACGGAACTACGGCCGTGATCGTCGTCGCCACCGCCGATTTCACACTCTATCACGGCGTCGTCGCCGAACTCCGCGAGCGCGGCGTCGAGTTCACGACCGTGGAACCCGGCGACGCCATCCCCGAGCGAACGCGCGTCCTCATCGCCGGTGACGACGACTCTGCACCCGATTCGGTCGAAGTCGTCCGTGCCGACCCCGAGGACCCACGCCGGGCGGTCGAGGCTGCACTCTCGTCGTTGCGCGATGGCGGGCAAACGGTCGTCGGCGTCGACCCCGGCGAACGGCCAGGTATCGCGGTGCTTTCGGGCGATACGGTGGTCGCGGCGTTTCACGTTCCGCTCGCCGACGCCGCTGCACTCATCGCCGAGGAAATCGCCGACGCCGCCGACCCCGTCGTGCACGTCGGCGACGGCGCGCGGCTCAAGGGAGCCTCGCTCATCGACGACCTCGACGTTCCCGTGGAGATGGTCGACGAGACCGGCACGACGCCCCATCTCGGCACCGGCGCACGCGGCATGGGCGACGTGCTCGCCGCCGTCAACATCGCGCGGCGCTCGGGCGAGCGGGTGCGAGAGCGCACCGTCGAACCCACGGTAGGCGAACTCGACGTCATCAAGGCGCGCTCGCGCGAGCAATCGGAGAACAACAGGGAGATCGACGAGGCACTCGCCCGCCGGGTTGCGGCCGGCGAGTTGACCATCGAGGAAGCGCTCGCCGAGCACCGAGACCGATAACGGAAGGTGCTATTCGTGAATCGCGTCCTCGGCCCGCCGCATGACCTCCCGCACAGGCAGTTCTGTTTCGGCCGCAGCCGCGCTTGCGTCGTCGTACTCCGCACTCACATCGTAGATTTCTCCTTCGGAATCGCTGGCGATCTTCACCGCGACCTCGTATTCACCACCTTCGATTTCGACCATTGTGGTCTCGACCGCGCGTTCGGCGACCCAGCGGTGGCGCGCGCCGGTCTCGCGCACCCCGAGGGTTCCAGTTTCGACGGCGAGCCTGTGGGCAACCCGTTCTGCATCTTCGGGTTTGACGATGACCGTCACGAGATGGCCGGGCCGGGATTTCTTCATTGTCGTCGGAACTATCGAGACGTCGCGCGCGCCGGCGCTTTTGAGACTCTCGTGTAGCCCGCCGAGCACTTCTGGCGCGGCGTCGTCGAGGGTCGTTTCGAGCACGCGAATCCCCTCGCGCGCGAGACCACCCTGCGATTCACCGACCAGCGCACGGAGCACGTTCGGATGTTCGGAAAACTCGTGGTCGCCAGCGCCGTAGCCCGACGTGTCGAGTTCGAGTGTGGGAAGTCGCTCGATGCCGTCGGCGAAG
The DNA here is from genome assembly GCA_964545755.1 of uncultured Halobacteriales archaeon. Taxonomy (GTDB): domain Archaea; phylum Halobacteriota; class Halobacteria; order Halobacteriales; family Halococcaceae; genus Halococcus. The sequence goes on from CAZJHA010000040.1 coordinate 11,965, forward strand.
TGTGCGAGAATCGCCGCACCCGTCGGCGTGAGCAGTTCGGCATCGACCGGCCCGCCGCGAAGCGACCAGTCGGCGCGGGCTGCGATTTCGACCACGGCGGGCGTCGGCACAGGATAGATACCGTGGCTCATTTCGACCGCGCCGCCGCCGGTGGCGAGTGGTGTCGTGACGACGCGCTCGATATCCAGTGAATCGAACAGGAGTGCCGCGCCGACGACGTCCGCGATGGCATCGTCAGCGCCGACCTCGTGGAAATGTGTCGCATCGAGGTCGGTGCCGTGGACCGCCGCCTCCGCCTCACCGAGAACCTCGAATATCGCCGTCGCATCCCGCTTGACTTCCTTGGAGAGCGCCATCGACTCGACGACCTCGATGACCTCCGTGTAGGTTCTTGCGGGACCAGCACCTTCGGCGTGAGTGTGGTCATGTGCTGTGTGCTCGTGGTCGTCATGGTCGTGGCCATCGTGGTTGTGGACGTGTTCATGCGCCGGCTCACTGTCGTCGGTGTCGTCGCTCTCGTCATCGAGAAGGACGGCGACCGTCGTCGCGTCGATGCCGTTTTTCGTCGTGGTATCGAGCACGTACTGGACGTCGAGTGCCTCCTCGACCGGCTGCAATACCGTGGGGTTCGCGCCGGCGGCGACCAGTGCGCCACAGAGCATGTCGCCGCTCGCCCCCATCTGCCCGTCGAACGCCAGCGTTTGCATATTCGAAGGGAGGGCGAGGGGGCGAAAAGCCGTCCGGTCGCTGCGACACGTATTCGAAGATAGGCAAAAGGCATAACCCCGTTAGCGACCGACTGTCGAACATCAGCCAGCCATGAACGAAGTCCAACTGGAGGTGGCGAAGGCCTACCCGAACGATTCGGGCCGGGGTATCGCCCGCCTCGACCCCGACACCCTGTTGCATCTCAAGCTCTCGCCGGGCGACATCATCGAGATCGAGGGCGGCGATACCACCGCCGCGAAGGTCTGGCGCGCCGACCGGCAAGATTGGAACACTGATACCGTTCGCATCGACGGGTTCACCCGCCAGAACGCCGACATCGGTATCGGCGAGCGCGTCGAGATTCGCAAGGCCGACCCCGAGACGGCCGACCGGCTCGTGCTCGCCCCGCCCGAGGAGGCCTCCGTCCAGTTCGGCAGCGACGCGGCCGGGATGGTCAAACGCCAGATTCTGAAGCGCCCAGTGGTGGAACGCGATATCGTGCCCGTGATGAGTTCGACCAACCACCCGTTCATGCGCTCGCCGGGACAGGCGATACCGCTGATCGCGGTCGACACCGAACCCGACGGCGTGGCGCTCAT